>DAINND010000004.1:0-30056 GCA_036736065.1 Ilumatobacteraceae bacterium | reverse complement strand
GTTGGCGTGGCCGACGACGTTGACGCCGTAGCCGGCATGCAGGTCGACGTACTCGGTGCCGTCGACGTCCCACACCAGGCCACCCTTGCCGTGGCTCACCCACACGGGCAGGGGCTTGGAGCTCTGCCAGCTCGAGGTGACGCCACCGGGCAGCAGGTGCTCGGCGCGCGCACCCATCTCGGCCGAGCGCGGCATGCGCGCCTGGAACACGGCCTCTTCGTGGGCGATCAGGTCGTCGATGCTGGTGGGGCTGCCAGTCGACATGCGCCCGAGCCTAGGCGAGGTCGGGTGGGCGCCGCTCCGGTCGCTGCCGGTGAGAGGGCGGTCAGGCCGGTCAGTGCGCCGCGACGAAGTTGGCGGCGTGGAGCTCGGTCTCGCCGCGCGGCCAGCGGTAGGCGACGAGCGGTCCACCCTTCACGGCGCTGTAGTCGACGCATGCCACGTGCCGGGCCAGCGGCGCGGGTGTGCCGTTCTCCCAGTAGTGGCCGACGACGAGGGGCACGGTGGCGGTGTAGGTGGGCAGATGGTCGTGGCCGTGGGGCCCGTCGAGGAGCTCAGGGAAGGGATCGTCGTCTGCTGTGCGTGCATCAGGAGGGATGAGCGCGCCACGCCGCCAGGTGGTGGCCCCTGGGTCCCACCAGCGGAAGCGGGCGTGCCGTCGGAGGTGCCCGCCCTTGTCCAGGTAGGCCAAGCCACCGGGCAGGGCGATCTCCGGTCCCTTCAGCAACCACTCGATGGCCTGATGGGGTTCGCTGGTGCGGTCGTGGGCAGCGATCAGCACCTCGTCGTCCGCATCGAGGTGCTGGCCGACGGTACGTTGGGACGGCTCGTGCCAGCAGGCGTGCACCACGCGCAAGCCGTCGAGGTCGAGCCACATCGGCAGGGTGCGGAACCAGGCGACGAGCTCGCGGTGTGTGGCCGACTCCTCCGTGACCTGCTCGAGGAACTCTGCATGTTGGTCCAGGTTCTTCTCCGTCCGCGGACGGAGGTACGAACCCGGCTGCTCGGGATGCTCGGTGGCCCAGGCGATGGCGTTGAACTCGTGGTTGCCCATCACGACGTGTGCGTGCCCTTCGTCGGCCATGCGACGGGCGATGTCGACCACGTCGAGCTGGCGATCGCCGCGGTCGATCAGGTCGCCCACGAAGACAGCCGTCCGCTCGGGATGGCTCCACGACGAACCATCGTCGGTGTAGCCGAGTTGGTGGAGCAGCGCTTCGAGCTTGGTTGCCGAACCGTGCACATCGCCGATGACGTCGTAACCGTTGGTCATGGATACCTCCGCGTCCCTTGAACGGACGCAAGGCTGCCATGTGTGCCTGCCGTCGCGCGCCTGCTCGCCCGGGCCCGGGCGGACGCCGCCGGACTACGGTGCCGGCATGGACGTCGACTGGGTGGAGGTGTCGCGCCGGGCTGCACTGGTGTCGCACCGGTTGATCGGCTGGATCTTCTGGGACCCGGTCGGCATCGCCAACTACGCCGCGCTCGGCGTGCCGAACGGTGCCGGCTACTACCTCGCCACCCGGGCCGCCCCGTTGGCTGCGGCGGGCGATCAGGCGGTGACCGCGGCGTTCGGGTCGATCCACCCCGGCCTGGTCCGCTTCGCCCTCGACCTGTGCCGCCAGCACACCACCTTCGAGGCGGCGGCCGAGGCGCGCGACCGGGCGGTGGCCGAGGGGCTGCGCACGCATGCGCCCGAGATCGTCGACGACCTCGGCGGGTTCGCCACCGAGCTGTGGGCGGCGGCCGATGCGTTGCCGAGCGCGGGTCGGGTGCTGTTCGCTGCGCACCGCCAGTGGCCGCGGCCGACGGATGACGACGCGCTGTCGGCCTGGCTGGCGCTGAACTGCATCCGCGAGTGGCGCGGCGACATGCACTGGGCGCTGCAGCTGGCCGACGGGCTGTCGCCCACGGCGTCGGGTGTGCTCGACGGGGCGTGGCGTGCCTACGACGGCGACTGGTTGCCGCGCAGCCGTGGGGCCGACGATGCGATGGTCGACGCGGCGATGGCCGAGCTGGCCGCACGTGGCTTCGTCACCGACGGGGTGGTGAACGAGGCCGGCATCGAGCACCGCCAGCAGCTGGAGGACCGTCTCGACGAGCTGGCTGCGACGCCCTGGCAGCTGCTCGGTGTGGAGCGGACGACGGCGTTGATCGATCTGGTGGTGCCGGTGGCCGACCGGCTGCTGGCGCGGATCGATGCCACGGCCGGCCCGAACTGGATGCCGGCGGCGCGCCTGCGCCGTGCCGCAGCAGCGCGGCCGGTCACCCTGGGCTGAGCCGCCGGTCCGCGGCCCAGCTGTCAGGCCCGTCAGACGGCGGCGACGTCGATGTCGACGAGATAGCCGATGAAGTCGTGGTCGAGGGTCGACTCGGCGGCGGGCACCTCGGGGTCGATGTCGTGCTCCCATCCGTCGGCGCTCGAGCGTGGCTCGAGGCGGCCCGAGCCGTCGATCGGCACGCTGATCCGCTCGTGGTCGGGCGGTGTGTAGCGGCAGAAGACGGCGTCGATCGAGCGCACGACGCCGTGCAGGTCGTGCAGCTCGACGGCTTCGTCGTCGCCCCCGTGGTGCTCCTCCCAGTCGGTGATCGTGTCGACCACGTCGGCGCCGAGCACACCGTCGAGGAAGGCACGGTCGATCGCTCGCCGGGTGGTCCAGGTGACGGTCGTGCCGATGTCGAACGGATCGCCGCAGCACTGCAGCTGCCACGCATCGACCCACACCCGCCGCATCGCCATGGGCCCAGCTTCGCGCGTCGCTGCCGTGGCGGTGGCGGGCCGGCACGACGGTGCAGCAGACTGCGTGGGCATGAGCCGACGGGGAGGGCAGTCGTGAAGGTCGTGATCGCAGGGGGTGGCATCGGCGGGCTCACCACGGCGATGGCGCTGCACGCCCGGGGCATCGACACCGTGGTGTACGAGTCGGTGCAGGCGCTGCAGCCGCTCGGCGTGGGCATCAACGTGCTGCCGCACGCGATGGCGCAGCTCGATCGGCTGGGCCTGCTGTCCACGGTGCTGCCACTTGGCGTGCAGACCGCCGAGCTGTGCTTCTTCAACCGTCACGGCCAGCTGATCTGGCGCGAGCCGCGCGGGGTGGCGGCCGGCTATCCGGTGCCGCAGCTGTCGGTGCACCGTGGGCGGCTGCACATGGCGCTGCTGGCCGAAGCCCGGGCCCGTCTGGGTGACGATCGGATCGTCACCGGGCACGCCCTGCGCGGCTTCGAGCAGACCGGCGACGGGGTGACGGTCGAGGTGGAGGCACGCGCCGACGGTCGGGTCACCACCGATCGGGCCGACGTGTTGATCGGGGCCGACGGCATCCATTCGGCGGTGCGTCGCCACTTCCATCCCGACGAGGGCCTGCCTCGCTGGAGCGGCAACGTGCTGTGGCGGGCCACCACGCGGGCACCGGGGTTCCTGACGGGTCGCTCGATGTTCATGGCCGGGCACCTGCCGCACAAGTTCGTCGCCTATCCGCTGACCGAGCCCGATGCCGACGGCATGCAGACCATCAACTGGATCGCCGAGCTCGACCGGCGCGACGTGGGCCTGGCCGACCGCGAGGACTGGAACCGCCAGGGTGTGCTCGACGACTTCCTCCCCCGCTTCACCGACTGGGTGTGGGACTGGCTCGACGTTCCGGCGCTGATCCGTGGCGCCGAGGTGACCTACGAGTTCCCGATGGTCGATCGCGACCCGCTCGATCGGTGGACGGTCGGCCGGGTGACGTTGCTGGGTGACGCCGCGCACCCGATGTACCCGATCGGGTCGAACGGGGCGTCGCAGGCGATCATCGACGCGCTCACCATCGCCGACCTGTTGGGCGACGCCGCAGATGCCGGCGGGGCGAGGGGCGCAGCGGGCGCGGGTGCGGCGAGCGCGAGCGGTGCGAGTGGCGCGGCGGGTGCGGCGATCGACGCGGCGCTCGCGGCCTACGACGCGGAGCGGCGCCCGAAGACGGCGGCGATCGTGCTGTCGAACCGCCAGCACGGCCCGGAGGTGATGCTCGACATCGCCGAGGAGCGCGCGCCCGACGGCTTCGACGACGTCACCACGGTGTTCGCCCCGGGTGAGCGCGAGGAGATCACCGGCCGCTACAAGCAGACCGCCGGCTTCGTCCCCCCGGCCACCCCCTCCCGCTGACCCCATTGTTCGAGGTGCTGCGGGTGTTCTCCGGCGGTGAGGCTGTCGGTGCGGTCACTGTCGATGGCGATGCTGCCGCACGTGTCGCTCACATGTGCCCTGCGTGGTCGACCTGCATGGTGCCGATGCCCGCCGGCGGGTGTCAACGGCCCCCGCTGCCAGCCAGGGCGTGTCGACGTGGGGCCGTGTGGGGGCCCGTACTCGACGCGCGGAGGTGTGGCCGGCGGGCGCGTGTCGGGTTGGGGCCGTGTGGGGGCCCGTACTCGACGCGAGCTGGGGTGGAGAGGGGGCGAGCGGCACCGAGCCCCCAGCGAGGTCCGTGCCTGGGGGACCGCGGGTCGGGACGGTCAGCGGGTGATGCGCTCGTTCCTCATCTCGGTGGCCATGCTGCTGTCGATCGCCGTGGCGGCCGTGGTGCTGCAGCAGCTGATCGACGCCCCGAACCGTGATGCGTTGGTGGTGATGGCGATGCTCCCGGCGATGGCGTTCGTGTTCGTCCGGTTCCGTGGCCGTGCGCGCCAGTACGTGGAGTTCCGCAAGCAGGGCGGAGGCGTGCCGTTCGATCGGTGGGCGACGATGAGCCGGGCGGAGCGCCGCGAGCGGGTGCTGGCCGCGCGCCCCGCTGGCCGGTCGGCGCGCCGGCGGGCGCGGGCTGCGGCCGCAGCGGCCGACACGGTCGAGCGGCCGCCCGGCTGGGTGCCGGCACCTGGCGCGCACATCACCGATGACGAGATCGCCGACATGGTGGCCGACCAGCCCGCCGACCAGACCGTCGACCAGACCGTCGACCAGACCGTCGACACTGCGAGCTGAACGCCTCGTGAGCTGACTGCCCCGGGCCTGCCCCGCACGACCACCCGATGGTGGTGACGGACGAGGTTCGGCGGCGGCTTCGGTGTGCGGGCACAACAGCTGGTGGGCCGCTGCCGCGGGAGGCTGTGGGCATGTCGGACGGGACGGTGGTGCTGGCGGGGGCGACGATCCTCGACGCGACGGGCGCTGACCCCTACGCCGGCTCGAGCGTGCTGGTGGATGACGGGCACATCCGGGCGATCGGCGAGGTGAGCTCACCGGGGGCCACGGTCGTCGACCTCGACGGCCTCACGTTGCTCCCCGGGTTGATCGAGGCGCATGCGCATCACGGCATCGTCGAGGTGCACGATGCCGACCGCACCCCGCTGGCCGTGCTGGCCGCACGCATCGTGGCGAACCTCGGCCGCACCCTGCAGGAGGGCTTCACGACCAGTCGCGAGATGGGTGGGCTCGACGGAGGCTTCGCCCAGGCGATCGCCGAGGGTGTGGTCAGCGGGCCGCGCCTGTTCCCGTCGGGCCCGTTGCTGTGCACCACCGCCGGCCACGGAGACCTCGGCCCGAGCTACCTGCCGCATTCGGCCCACTCGCACGACCGCGTGCCCGGGCTGGTGCAGAACGGCCGCCCGGTCGACGGACCCGACGCCGTGCGGCGCGCGGCGCGTGAGGCGTTCCGCCACGGTGCCACGCAACTGAAGATGTGCATCTCCGGCGGTGTGGTGTCGCTCACCGACCGGATGGAGGACGTGCAGTTCAGCGTCGACGAGATGCGCGCCGCAGTCGAGGAGGCTGAGTCGCGCCACACCTATGTGGCTGCGCACGCGCACAACACTGATGCGATCCGCCGTGGGCTCGAGGCCGGCATCCGCAGCTTCGAGCACGGCACCTTCCTCGACGCGCCCACGGCCGAGCTGATGGCCGAACGGGGCGCGGTGCTGGTGCCCACGCTCACGGTGCTGGTGCGTTGGCTGGCCGACCCGGGTGATGTGCCCGTCAGCTCGCGCGATCGCATCGCCTCGTCGCTCACTGCGATGCAGCAGGCGGTGCGCCTCGCTGTGGAGCACCGCATCACGATGGGCTCGGGCTCGGACCTCGTGGGGGCGGTGCAGCAGGGCCGCGCCGATGAGATCGTGCACAAGGCTGCGCTCATCGGGGCGATGGAGGCGATCATCTCGGCCACCCGCACCAATGCCGCCATCATCGGGTGGGGTGACCGGCTCGGCACGGTCGAGGTGGGCAAGATCGCCGACCTCATCGCGGTCGACGGCGACCCGTTGGCCGACCCGGCGGTGCTGGCCGACCCGCGCCGCATCGTGCTGGTGATGCAGGACGGCCGCATCGTGAGGGACTTGCGCTGATGGGGGTGCACGCCGAGGCGGCGCAGGCACTGCTCGAGCGATGGCACGGACCGGCCCTCGGCACGGTGAGCGGTGTGGGCGATCCGCGGGCCAACCCGGTGGACGGGCTGGTCGCCGCCACCGGCACCATCTGGCCCACCCCGGTGGGGCCACCGCAGTCGCGTGTGGTGACGATCGACGGCGACGGCCACCTCGCAGTGATCGGCCCGGACGGATGTGGGTCGAAGTTCGCCCGCTGGTCGCCCGACGGCAGCACGTTGGCGTTCACCACCGATCGCGGCCAGAGCGCCATCCATCAGCTGGCGCTGGCACCGCGAGCCGACCTGAGCGCAGTGGTCGACGGCCCGATGGTGCCGGGCACGATCGAGTCGCTCGCCTGGTCGCCCGACGGCTCGGCGCTGCTGGCCGTGGTGGCCGGCTACGGCGCCGAGATCGCCGGCGCGATGGCGTCGGGCCGGGTGCCGGTGCGGGCCGGCCACGAGCGCACGGGCGCTCAGCCGATGGTGCGCTCCTTCGACGGGCTCTCGCCGAGCGATGAGTGGCGGCGGCTGTGGGTGCTCACACCCGGCGGCGCGGCGCGCTGCGTGACCCCTGACGGACCGAACGTGTGGGAGGCCGCATGGTGTGGCACCGACGCGTTCGTGGCCGTGGTGAGCGACCGGCCCGAGGAGGACGCGTGGTACGGGGCGCGGTGCAGTGTGCTCGATGCTGCCGATGGGACCGAGCGCGCGGTGCTGGCCACCAGCGACCGCCAGCTCGGTGTGCCCGCTGCGTCGCCCGACGGTTCGTGGGCTGCCGTGATCGAGGCGCCGTGCAGCGATCGCACCCTGGTATGCGGCCGGGTGCTGCTGTTCGACCTGCGCACCGGCACCACCTCGCGACCTGCCCTCGGTGGCGATGTGACCCAGCTGCTGTCGCTCGACGCCGACCGGCTGCTCGTCGCTGGCCTGCAGCGGATGCACACACTGGTGCGCGAGCTGCGCGTGTCGGACGGCGCGGTGCGCGAGGTGCTCACCACCCCGCTGGACGTGGGCCCGCGCGAACCGGCCTGCTTCCCGACCCCCACTGGCGGCTACGTGTTCGCCGCCGAGGCCTGGCTCGAGCCCTCGCACCTGGTGGAGGTCGTTGCCGACGGCGTGGTGCGCACGCGCTGGTCGGGCGCGCACGCGGGCACCGACGCGGTGTGTGCCACCCTGCGCGACGTGGAGACGATCACCTGGAGCGCCCCCGACGGGTGGGAGATCGAGGGCCTGCTGGCCCGGCCCGCGGGTGACGGGCCGTATCCGCTGCTGATGTACCCCCACGGCGGGCCGGTCACGAACTGGCGGCCCCGCTTCGCCGGCGGATACGCCTCGGTGCCGCTGCTGCTCGAGCTCGGCTACGCCGTGTTCATGCCCAACCCGCGCGGCTCGACGGGGTACGGCTTCGAGTTCGCAGACGCGGTGCACGGCGACCAGGGCGGTCGTGACACCTGGGATCTGCTGTCGGGCATCGACCACCTCGTCGACCTCGGCATCGCCGACCCGGACCGGCTGGCGGTGATGGGCGGCAGCTACGCCGGGTACATGACCGCCTGGCTGGTCACCCAGACCACCCGCTTCAAGGCCGCCATCGCCACTGCGCCGGTGACGAACTGGATCAGCCAGCACTTCCAGTCGAACATCCCGCAGTGGGGCGCTCGGTTCCTGCCGGACGCCGACCGGTTCCCCGGTGGGGGCTACGTGGAGCGCAGCCCGGTGTTCTTCGCCGACCGGGTGACCACACCGGTGTGGCTGAGCGCCGGGGGGCACGACCGCTGCTGCCCGCCCACGCACTGCATCGAGCTCCACGAGGCGCTGCGCCAGCACGGTGTGCCGACCGACGTGGTGATCTACCCGGAGGAGGCGCACAACGTGCCGCTCGGCGAGCACCTGGTCGGCTATCTCGAACGTCAGCTCGACTGGTTGGTGCGCTGGTGCCCGCCGCGGTGAGCCTGCCCGAGCCACGCGACCTGCAGGCGCTGCTCGACGACGCATGCCGCCGTCACCGTGTGCCCGGCGCTGTGCTCGGGATGGGCCATGGCGACGCGACGGTCGTCGTCGTGCACGGTGTGGGCAACGTGACCACGGGCGAAGCGATGACCGAGCGCTCCGTGGCCCAGGTGGCCTCGGTGAGCAAACTGTTCACCGCCGCCACGCTGCACGGCCTGCTGGCCGAGCACAGCATCGATGTCGACACTCCGGTGAGCACGCTGGTGCCCGAGCTGACTGCCCTGGCCGACGGCATCACGGTGCGCCGCCTGCTCGACCACACCTCGGGCCTGCAGGGCGACCTGTGGGACGACTACGGCGCCAACGGCGCCGCGGTGGCACGGTTCACCGCAGCCCTGCCCGGCATCGGCTCGATCAGCGAGCCGGGTGAGCTGCTGTCCTACTGCAACACGGGCTACGTGGCGCTGGGCCGGCTGGTGGAGGTGCTCGGTGGCAGCACGTTCGACCGGGTGGTCGACCGTCGCATCGTCGGTCCGCTCGGGCTCACCCACACCACACTGCGCCTCACCGACGCCGTGCGGCACCGCTTGGCGATGGGGCACGACCTCGGCGCCGACGGCACGCTGCGCGTGAGCCCGTTCATCAGCATGCGCTGCCTCGGCCCCACCGGCGGCGTGCTGTCGACGGTGCCCGATCTGCTGCGGTTCGCGCGCGCGCTGCCGCCGGTGATGTTCACGCGGTCGTCGACCAACCCCGAGCCATGGACTGCTGGGCCCGGCTGGTGCCTCGGCATCACCGCCTGCACCGGCGCCGACGGCGCGCTCGTCGTCGGCCACGACGGCCTGTGGGTGGGCAACGGTGCCTACGTGCGCGTGGTGCCCGGGCGCGACGTGGTGATCGCGATGACCGGCGCGGCCGGCCATGCCCGCGCCGTGTGGCAGGAGGTGTCGGCCGAGCTGCTGGCGGGCCTGGGGCTGCAGCCCGTGCCGCAACCACCCACCGACCCGACGTGGGTGCCCGACCCGGCCCGCTACGTGGGCACCTACCGCCGCCTCAGCCAGGACGTGAGCGTCGAGCTGCGCGACGGCGAGTTGCTGATGACCTCGGTGCCCACCGGGGCGATCGCGGCCATCTCGTCGCCCACCACCGTGCGCCTGCACCCGCGCGCCGCCGACGTGTTCGTCGCCCGTGCCGGTTCCGGTGTCGACCTGCCGGTGGTGTTCCTCGGCGACGGCGAGCGGTCCACCTCTCTCCACACCGGCATGCGCGTTGCGCGAAGGGAGCCCAGATGAGACGCGTCGGCGTCATCGGCCTCGAGCACGAGACCAACACGTTCCGCCCTACCAGCACGCCGCTGAGCGAGTTCACCATCACTCGCGGCGACGACCTGTTGGCCGAACGCGGTCGGCGCACCTACGCGGCCGGCATGTTCGACGGGATCGACGCGATCGGGGCCGAGGTGGTGCCGCTGGTGATCGCCGGTGCGCAACCGTCGGGACGGATCGCGGCCGACGCGTACGCCACGCTGAAGGCCGAGCTCGTGGCCGCGGCCACCTCGGTGCCGCTCGATGCGCTGGTGGTGCAGCTGCACGGCGCCGGCGTGGCCGAAGGGATCGACGACATCGAGGCCGATCTGGGCGAGGCGCTACGCAGCGCGCTGGGCCCCGACCTGCCGATCACCGGCAGCCTCGACTTGCACGCCAACCTCACCCCGGCCACCGTGGCGCCGTACGACGCGTTGACGTGCGTGAAGTTCTATCCGCACACCGACATGTACGAGCGTGGCCGTGAGGCGGCAGAGTGGCTGGCGCTGCGGTGGGCCGGGCAGCGGTTCGACACCTGTGTGCTGCCGTTGCCGTGGCTGTTGCTGCCCACTGCCACGTCGGTCGACGGGCCCGCCGAGGCGATCCGGCGGTGCGACGCAGCAGAGGCCCGGCCCGGTGTGCTCGACGTGACCTTCGTGCACGGATTCCCCCTCGCCGACGGTCCGCAGGTGGGCGCGTCGATCATCGTCACCACCATCGCCGGAGAGGCCGACGCGGCAGCGGTGGCGCGGGCGGTGGCGCACGAGGTGTGGTCGCTGCGCGAGCGCTGCCACGTGGAGATGTTCGGCATCGACGAGGCCGTTGCCCGAGCGATGGACCTGATGGCCGCCGACGACGACCCGCGGCCGGTGGTGGTGGCGGAGACGTCGGACAACCCGGGCGGTGGAGGTGTGGGTGACGGCACGCACCTGCTGCGCGCCCTCGTCGACGCCGGCGCGCCCGCCGTGTTCGCCGCCGTCCTCGACCCGGCGACGGCGCAGGCGGCGCACGCCGCGGGCAGCGGCGCACGGATCGCGGTGTCGCTCGGTGGCCGGCTCGACCCGAGCAGCGGCGCACCCGTCGAAGGTGTCGCCGAGGTGCTGGCGCTGAGCGACGGCTTCTACGAGCTGCGCGGTGTCGGCTGGCAGATCCATCTCGGTGCGTCGGCGCTGCTGCGCATCGGCAGCGTGGAGGTGGTGGTCACCAGCGGCAACCAGCAGGTGTTCGACGACGGCCCGTTCAGCATCGTGGGCGTCGATGTGCGCAACCGGCCCATCGTGGCGTTGAAGAGCGCCAACCACTACCGCGAGTACTACCGCCGCATCGCCAAGGCGATCGTGCCGGCGCTGGGCCCGGGCCTGTCGCACCAGTCGACCACCTTGCCGTGGGAGCGCGTGCGCCGCCCGGCCTGGCCGCTCGACGCCGACATCGACTTCGCCCCGTGAGCGGCCAGCCGTTCCGGCAGGTGCACCTCGACTTCCACACCTCGCCGCACATCGGTGACGTGGGAGCCGACTGGGACCCTGAGCTGTTCGCCCGCACGATGGTGGACGCGCACGTGCAGTCGGTGACGCTGTTCGCCACGTGCCACCACGGTCTCGCCTACTACCCGACGAGTGCCGTGCCGGTGCACCCAGCGCTGCAGTTCGACCTGTTGGGCGAGCAGATGCGCGCGTTGCGCGCCGTGGGCATCGCCACGCCCGTGTACGTGACCGTGGGGTGGAACGTGTCGGCCGCCGAGCGGCATCCCGAGTGGCTGCAGGTGCGCCTCGACGGCACCCTCGTGCGCCCGCCCGCCACCGAGGCGCCGTGGGGCAACTGGCCGACGATGTGCGTGAACGGTGGGTACGCCGACGAGCTCGAGGTGGTGGTGGGCGAACTGCTCGACCGTTACCCGCTCGACGGGTTCTTCTTCGACATCGTGCGCTACGACCCCGACGCGTGCGCGTGCCAGGTGTGCCTGCCCGAGCTGCGCGAGCTCGCCGCGGCGGCGGGCACCACCATCACCGACCCGGCGCTGCGCCGGCGGTTCCACGACCACGTGGCCCGGCGGTGGATGCGGCGCATGTCGACCTTCGTGCGCGAGCGTCGACCCGAGGTGGGCCTGTTCTACAACTCGCGCTGGGGCATGCACCTGGCCGACGAGCTCGACGCGTACACCCACCTCGAGGTGGAGTCGCTGCCGACGGGCGGGTGGGGCTACGGCTTCTTCCCGCTGTGGGCCCGGTTCGGCCGCACGCTCGGGCTGCCGATGCTGGGCATGACCGGTCGCTTCGCGCTCAGCTGGGCCGACTGGGGCGGCCTGAAGCACCCCGACGCCCTGCGCTACGACGCCGCCCAGGTGCTGGCCGCCGGCGGGAGGGTGTCGGTGGGCGATCAGTTGCCGAGCCGCGGCCGGTTGGAACCTGCGGTGTACCGGGTGATCGGCGAGGTGTTCGCCGCCGTCGAGCAGGCCGAACCGTTCGTTGCCGGGGCGCGCCCCGTGCCCGAGGTGGCCGTGCTGGTGCAGCATCCGGGGAACTATCGCCGTGGCCGCAACGCGAAGAACGACCACCTCGACGGTTGCGCGCGGATGCTGCTGGAACTGCACCACGACTTCGACGTGGTCACACGCGACACGTGGGAGCCGGGGCGCTACGACCTCGTCGTCGTGCCCGACCAGGGCCCTGCCGACGACACGATCGAAGCGATGCTGCGTACCCATGTGGCGCAGGGCGGCGCGCTGTTGTTCAGCAACGAGGCGCTCACCGATGCGTCGGGCCGGTTCGTGGTTGGCGATCTGGCCGGCATCACCCGGCTCGGCCGCACCACCACCAGCCCCGACTTCTACCGGGTGCACGATCCGCGCCTGGCCGGGCGCGCCGTGCAGCTCGACTTCCCGTACACGCACTATCGCGGTGGTGTGCGGGTGGCCGCCGCGCCGGGCACCGAGGTGTTGGCCACCGCCGTGCCCAGCCACTTCGACCGCACCCCCGAGCACTTCTCGTCGCACTTCATCACCGCACCGTTGGGTGGCCCGGCCGGTGAGGCCGCGAGCTCGCCCGCCATCACCCTGGCGGGTCGGGTCGCGTACCTGCACGGGCCCGTGTTCGCCGTGCACGAGCGCTTCGGCCATGTGCACCACCGCGAGCTCGTCGGCAGGGTGATCGACCTGGTGCTGCCCACCCCGGTGGTGCGCACCGACGCACCCAGCACCGCCACCGTCGTCGTGCACCAGCAGGGCGACCGGCAGGTGGTGCACGTGGTGAACTACCACGCCGAGCGCCGACCGACCGGGCACATCGAGGCGCTGGGTGAGCCGGTCCCGTTGCGCGATGTGCGCCTCACCGTGCGCGGCACTGCCGCCAGGGCGTTCACGGTGTTCGGCGGCGACGAGTTGGACGTGCACGTCGTCGGTGATGCGGTCTCCGTCGTGGTGCCCCGCGTGGACGTGCACGAACTGGTGGTGTTCGAGCCCTGACCCGACGTGGGTGGCAGGCCGCGACGACGCGGCCGTCCGTCATGGTGTCGTCCACCGCTGCAGCCAGTCTGCGATGCGGGCGCCGATGTCGAGCACCGTGCTGGGAGGCCCGGCGGTGACGAAGCCGTGGGGCATGCCCGGGTAGACGGCCAGCTCGCAGGCGACACCGGCGTGCACCAGGCCCTGGTACCACTGGTCGGCCTGGCTGACGGGCACCCGGCGGTCGTCGGCGCCGTGGAACACGAGGGTGGGCGTGCGCACCTCGCCCACCCTGCGGATGGGGGCGCGCCGGTCGGCGGCGTCCGGGTCGCCCACCTCGCGGGCGCACAGCACGGGGCCGAGGTCGCTGCTGGCCGAGAAGGCGCGCAGGTCGACCGGGGCGCCACCGAGGGCTGCGGCGCGGAAGCGGTGGTCGGTTGCGGTGAGCGCCGCGGCCAGCAGGCCGCCGTAGCTGTAGCCGGTGACGGCCAGCCGTGCGGGGTCGGCGATGCCGTCCGTGACTGCTGCGTCGACGGCGTGCAGCACGTCGCCCACGTCGTCGCTGCACCATCCGCCCGAGGCCTCGAGCCCCCGGTACCAGGCGGTGCCGTAGCCGTCGGACCCGCGGTAGTTCGGCAGCAGGATGTGCCAGCCTGCGAGGGCGAGGTGGAGCCGGTGGAGGTTGCCCGGCCCGAGGGCGCCGTTCGACACGTTGTGCGGGCCACCGTGCAGGTCGACCAGCAGCGGCGCGGGTGCGTCGTCGGCGGCGTGGCGCGAGCGCAGCAGCCAGCCGGGCACCTCCCCCGATCCCGGGCCCGCCAGCTCGTGGACGGTCCACGGCACGTCGACGGTGTCGGCGGACCACAGCGGGCTGATGTCACCCAGGCGGCGCAGGCGGCCGGGCGTGTCGATGGTGGCTTCGGTGAGCGCAACCTGCCCGGCGCGGGCGTCGACACCGGTGACCACGCTCGTCGGCGCGGTGCGCGGGATCGGCGCTGCGTCGTGGAGCCACCCCGACCACAGGCGGCTGACCCCACCGTCGTTGGCCGTGCACCAGACGGTGGCGCCGTCGACGACGGGACGCGCACCGGGGTAGGCGGGCAGGCCGATGGTGATGTTGCGGTCGAGCTCGGGGAACAGCCGACGACGGCCGTCGGGGCCGACGATGTGCAACTCGGTGTGCGCGGGGCCGCTCTCGCCGCCGGCGTAGAGCACGCTGCCGTCGGTGAGCGCCACGGGGCAGGCGGCGCGCTCCCACGGCCCGTGCTCGGTGCGCCGGACGAGCCGGCCGTCGAGGTCGACCTGCCACAGGTCCCAGCGCCACTGGTGCTCGTCGAAGGGTGCGGTGAACGCGAGCGTCGCCGGGTCGAGCCAGGCGATGTCGCCGATCGACCGTTGCGGTTGGACGAGCCGGCGCACGTCGCCGGTGGCGAGGTCGACCACGTCGAGCGCGCTCGCCGACAGGTGGCGGCCCTCACCGTCGCGCAGGTAGGCCGGTGACGAGGCCACGTGTGGCGCGCCCGACCCGGTGGGGCGCGTGCCGGCGGGCACCGTCACGAGCACGGCGAGCGCCGTGCCGGTGGGCGACCAGGCGAACTGGCGCACCGGGTGGGCCGACGAGGTGAGTGGCCTGCCGTCGGGCCAGCGCACCACCTGGTCGACGCCGGTGTGGTCGGGCCGGATGAACGCGAGCGTCTCGCCACCGGGCGACCACCGCGGGTGCCGGTCGGCAGGGCCGTCGGTCTCGACGTCGCCGACCCGCACCCGTCGATCCCAGCGGTCGTGCGCCAGGTCGGCGCGCGTCACGGTGCAGGCCACCGCAGCGCCGTCGGGCCGCAGCACCGGGTCGGCCGGCACCGCGGCGCTCAGCACCTGCCGAGCGAGATCCATGGATGGTTCGTAGCAGGTCAGGGCTGGGGCATGGGCCGCGGCTCGCCGTCGTAGACGAACCGGGCGGTCGCCGCGTCGTAGACCGCCTTGGTGTAGGTGACGTTGGGCTGGCGGCCCTGGGTCCAGTCCACCGAGTTCGACAGTGCGGCCGTGTCGACCGTCGACGACGTCAGCGCGGCGAGCATGCTGTCGCGGTCGATGGCGCCGGGGAGGTCGGCGAGCATCAGCTCGAGCGCGAGGAACGTGCTGCACACGTCGAGTTGCGCGGCCAGCTCACCGAGGTTGCCGGGTGCGGGGAAGCCGACGGCGGCGTACTTGTCGAGGCACTCCTGCGCCGTGGGGCCGAGCTTGGCGGGGTCGAGCTCGAAGGTGTCGAGCGAGGCGGCCCAGCCGACGGCGATGACGTTGGCCATCTGCGCAGCGGGCGGGTTCATGCTGCTCATCGCGCCGAACTCGTTGTTGGTGCTGAGGACCCAGGTCGGGGCGAGGCCCTGCTTGTCGGCCTCGGCCATCAGCAGCACGACGGGGATGAACCCGGTGGCCAGGTTGAACACCGTCGTCACGCCGTCGGCTTTCCACTGCAGCACGGCGTTGGGCAGCTCGGAGAGGGCCGTGCCTTCGTCGGCGGCCGAGCGGATGCAGGTGCCGGCGAAGGCCGACACGGTGGCGCCGGCGGCTTCGAGCGCGGGCTTCAGGCTGTTTTCGAACACGGCGGTCTGCGCTTCGCAGGCCGGGTAGGCCACACCGACCACGTCGCCTTCGCCGAGCTTGCCCTCGCTCACGGCGAGCTCGACCGTGGCGAGCGCGGCGCGGTCGAAGGTGGCGGCCTGCGGGTTGACGTGGCCGGGGAAGCGGTCGAGGCTGGCCTGGTCGAGGCCGGTGAAGCCGCGTCCGAACAGGATGGCGCCCGCCTCGGTGGCGCAGGTGTTGAGGATCGGGTCGTTGGTGCCGACCACGACGTCGGCCACCACGTCCCCGGAGAAGTAGGCCTCGCAGCGCTCCTGGTTCTTCACGTCACTCGGCACGTCGCCGGTCGGCGGGGTGTAGTTGACGGGGACGATCCTGTGGCCGTTGATGCCACCGGCTTCGTTGTAGGCGTCGATGAGGGCGACGTAGTAGTCCTCGCTGAGCAGGTTGGTGTTCTGGCCGCTCACGCCGTACTTCTCGCGGGTCGCGTTGATGTCGCCGCTCGACAGGTCGAAGCCGAGGTTGATGTCGGCGGGTGGGCCTGCGTCGGTGGTGGGCGGGGCCGTGTCGGGTGCGGCCGTGGTGTCGGGTGCGGCCGTGGTGTCGGGCGCAGCAGTCGTCGGCGCGGCGGTGGCCGGGGTGGTGTCGGTGGTCTCGCCACCCGAGGCGCCGCAGGCGGCGAGCAGGACGGCCAGGGTGAGGCTGCCGGCGATGGTGCGGCGGCGACGCTGAGCGGGTGCGGTCATGGGCACATCCTCCCGCGTGTGCGCCGTGCCGCATGTTGGTCGGGCCGACCAATCGGAGGCGTCCGTTCGGTCGTCTCGCCCGAACGCGAGACTGCTCGGGTGGGTTCGAATGGGTCGATGACCACCGTGACGTTCCGGTATCGGCGTCGGCCCGGCGAGGGCCCGGTGCTGATGGTGTCGGGGTTCGTGCAGGGTGGCCGCGACGAACGACTGTTGCACCCGGTGCCCGGCACCGATCTGGTGGAGCGCTCCTACGACCTGCCCGACGACTACCTCGGCACCTACCTGTTCTGGGTGGGTGAGGAGGGCCTCGAGCTGCCGGAGCCGATCGACGAGCTGATGCCGTTCTTCTACAGCAGTCACGGTCGACCGGTGCCCGACCCGGACAACCCCGACCGTCTCGTCTACCCGGTCGATCCCGAGCACCCCGGTGAGCCGTTCGTGCAGAGCATCGTGCGCGGGCCGTCGTCGATCGCGGAGCCGTTCGTCGGTGCGCCGCTGCTCGGCACGCTCACCGAGCACCGCATCGGTGCCCGGCGGGTGTGGGTGCACGAGAGCGTCGGCATCACGCCCGACGGTCCGCCGCCGGTGCTGATGGTGGTGTTCGACGGAGGCATCTACGCCCATCTGATGCACACGCCCGAGCAGGTCGATGCGCTGGTGTCGCTCGGCGAGATGCCACCCACCGTCACGGTGTACTGCCACTACGTCAGCGACGAGGAGCGCAACGCCGAGCTGATGTGCCGTGCCGAGTTCGCCGACTTCGTGGCCGACGAGCTGGTGCCGTGGGCGGCGGCCATCTGGCGCTGCACCGACGACCCTGCCCGCACGGTGGTGGCGGGCAGCAGCCTGGGTGGGCTGGGGGCCACGTTCATGGCGCTGCGCCACCCGCAGCGGTTCGGCAACGTGGTGGCCCAGAGCCCGAGCTTCTGGTGGCATCCCGACACACCCGAGCAGCACAACTGGATGGCCGAGGTGTGGCCGCAGCAGGCGTCGTCCGCGACGCGCTGCTACGTCGAGATGGGCGACTTCGAGGAGCGGCAGCATGCGCAGCGGTTCGTCGAGGTGGCCGTTGCGCACGGCAACGACGTGGTGCTCGAGCGCTACAGCGGTGGGCACGACTTCCTCAGCTGGCGCGCCACGTTCCCGCGCGCACTGCGCTGGATCGCCGCGGGCATGCCGGCCGCCTGACTGCGTGTCGTCGGTTCGAGGTCAGGGCCCCAGCAGCGCGGCGGGGATGACGGCGATGCCGTCGGCGCGCCGGTAGGCGTGAGAGCCGGTAGTGATGATGATGGTGTCGAGGAGCTCGTCGCCGAGTCGGTTGCGGAGCCAGGCGAGATGTCGCACGTCGTCGTCGGTGACGAGGGGCGAGAGCTTCACCTCCACACCGATGCATCGTCCGTCGCGTCGCTCGACGATGAGGTCGACTTCGTGCTCGCCACGGTGAGTTCGGAAGTGGGCCACGCGAGCTTCGGAGCGCTGTGCGTACACGCGCAGACTCAGGGTGACGAGTGACTCGAACAATGCACCGAGGAACGCTCCGTCCCGAAAGACGTTGGTGCCGCGATCGTCGCCTGCCAGGAGAGCGTCCTCGTCGAGGCCGAGCAAGGCCACCGCCAGGGCCGGATCGACGAGGTGGTGCTTGGGTGAGGCAGCGAGCTCGTTGAGGTGCACCCTGGTAGGGAGCCAACCAGGCACCGGGTCGATGACGAACAGTCGCTCGAGTGCGTCGCGATACCCAGCGAGGGTTGCACGCGCCGGTTGTTCGCGGGTGCCTGGGTTCGCCGCTGCGGCGATCTTCGGTGCGCTCGCGACGGTGGCAGTGGCGGCCGCGTAGGCACGCATCCAGTGTGTGAGCGCCGCAGGGTTGCGGACCTTCGAACCGAGCTCGGCGATGTCGCGATCGACCACTCGATCGACGTAACTGTCGAGCTGGGCGCGGCGAATCCGGGGTGGAAGCCCACGGATGCCGGGAAACCCCGAAGCGACGATCTCGGCGGTGTAGTCACGCACGCCCACCGACGTGTCACCGGAGACAGCCGGTGCTCGGCCGCTGAGAAGATCTGCGAGGCTCACCGACGGTTCGTACCCACGCTCCGACAGCGCGAGTGGGCGCATGAGCAGTCGGAGGATGCGTCCGGCACCGGAGTGTCGACCCGGCTCCACGAACGATGCCGAGCCGGTGAGCAGGAAGGTGCCTGGTGCAGCGCCAGCATCGACCGCTCGACGGACGAGGTCCCACGTGAAGGGCAGGTGTTGCCATTCGTCGAGGAGCACCCGGTGCCCGGTGACGATGCGGTCGGGGTCGGACTCCACCAACTGACGTGTCGTCGGCGACTCGAGTCGGAGCTCGGTGTCGACCCGCTCGGCGGCGGTGGCGCTCTTGCCCACGCCTTTGGCGCCTTCGAGTGCAATCGCGGCAGCTCCCGACAGCAGCTCATCGAGCTCGGCGTCGACCACCCGACGCTGGTAGGACTCGGCCCGCAGGGACATGCTCACCTACGAGAGGGTATCCGCTCCCGTACACTTCCGGGCGTTTGAAATGAACACTTCCGGGTCAATCTACTAGACATATTCGGGCACCTAAAGCTTCACGATGTCGGGTGTAGCAACGTCCTGGCCCGACGCGTGGGTGAGGTCCGGCCGGATGAGGCCCGGTCCGACCGGGCGGGGATCAGGTGTTGCGGCCGCGGCTGGCGACGGGCCACTCGTCGATGATCTCGCCGTTGCGCACGATGGTGAGCGTGTCGACGAGGTTCACCACCACGCAGGCGTGGTTCGGCACCACGGCCACCACCTCGCCCACCGTCGGCCGGGGCCCGGTGGTCCAGCCGACGCAGTGGTGCTCGCTCAGCGAGCGCAGCTCGGCGTCCGGGTAGGCGGGCACCAGGCCGTGGCCGCGCGCCCACGTCGGCCGGTCGGCGGCGATGGCCTTCGACCCGGTGTCGAGCACGAAGCGGCCATCGGCGTGGCTGGCGACCACGGTGGCGGCCACCACCATCGCCACATCGCCCAGCGACGCCACACCGAGGGTGACCTGCTGGCTGTCCTGGAACACGTAGGTGCCGGGGCGTTCATCGGTCACCGGCCCGCGGGCCGAGTGCAGGGCGGTCGGGGTGGAGCCCGCGCTCAGCACCTCGGCCTCGAAGCCGGCAGCGGTGAGCAGCTCGGCGGCCAGGGTGAGGGTGCGCACCTCGTCGTCGGCTGCGTTCGGCGCGGCGTCGCACATGGCGTAGCCGTGGCCGCCGAAGGTGAACGCGCCGCGGACGTCGAGGCCGGCATCGTGCGCGGCGCGGGCGATGGTGACGATCTCGTCGGGGCGCACCCCGGAGCGGTGCAGACCGGGGTCGAGCTCGACGAGCACGCGCAGCGGGCGCGTGCTGCCGGCCACGGCGGTGCCGAGCGCGGCAGCGGCCTCGACCGACTCGCCGCCCCCCATCAGCTCGACCCGTTCGTGCAGGGCGCGCAGCCGGCGGGCCCGCTCGGGTCGGCCGGCCCACAGCGGGTAGGCCTGGAGGATCTCGGTGAAGCCGGCGTCGGCGAGCACCTCGGCCTCGCCCAGTGTGGCGACGGTGAGCCCCACGGCACCGGCGTCCACCTGGCGCTGGATGATGGGGATGCACTTGCTGGTCTTGGTGTGCGGCCGCAGGCCCACACCGCGCTCGGCCATGCGCCCGGCCCAGGTGGCGATGTTGTGTTCGAGCACGTCGATGTCGACGATCACCGTCGGGGTGTCGATGCCGTCGGGCAGTGTGATCTGCAGCTCGTCGGTGCCGTCCCTGCTGTCCATGCCGTTCATGTTGTCGTCCCGGATCGTCCGACCGCGACCTCGCGGTCGCCGAGGTAGGCCGACACCACCACCGGATGGCGGGTGACGTCGGCGGGAAGGCCCTCGGCCACGATCTCGCCGGCCACCATCGCCACCATCCGGTCGGCGAGCCGGGTGAGCATCGGCAGGTCGTGCTCGATCACGACCATCGTGCAGTCGAGCGCGGCGCGCAGTGTGCGCAGCACCGGCACGAGCGCCTCGACTTCGCGCTGGGCGAGGCCGGCGGCGGGCTCGTCGAGCAGCAGCACCCGTGGCCGCAGCGCGGTGATGCAGGCCAGCTCGCAGATGCGGCGGGTGCCCGTCGACAGCTCCTTCACCTGGTGGTCGAGGTAGGTGTCGAGACCGAAGCGTCGGGCGAGGGACACGGCCTCGGCGGTGCGCTGGCGCTCGGGTCGGCTCCAGCCCACGAGCGACGGCAGCACCCGCGTGGGGGTGGAGCGTTCGAGGGCCGTGGTGATGCACTCGACCACGGTGAGCGTGGGGAACAACGGCGAGTTCTGGAAGGTGCGCACCAGGCCGGTGTGGGCGCGTGCTGCCGGGCCGAGCGCCGTGATGTCGCGACCGTCGAGCACCACGCTGCCCGTGTCCGGCGCGGTGAAGCCGGTGAGCATCTCGAACAGCGTGGTCTTGCCGGCGCCGTTGGGCCCGATGAGCCCGACGATCTCACCGTGGTGCACCTGCAGGCTGGCGTCGTGCACGGCGCGCACGCCGCCGTAGTGCTTGGTGAGCCCGGTGGCGACGAGCACCGGAGGTGATGTGTTGGCGGGCTGGCGGGCGGCGGGCGCGGCGGCGGGGGCGGGCGCGGCCGGGTCGGGTGCGGGCGCGGGTTCCGCGGGCGGCGCCGTCGTGGTGGTGCCGCCGGAGCGGGCGAGCCGTGCGGCCAGGCGGTCGCGCAGTGGTAGCAGCAGCTGCGCGAAGCCGCCGGGCAGGTAGATGATCAGCAGGAGCAGGCCGAGCTTGGTGGTGGCCAGGCCGGCGGAGTCGAGCGGGAGGAACGCCGGCACCCCCACGACGAACAGCACGCCGACGAGCGGGCCGGCGAGCAGCGTGGCGCCACCGACCACGACCATCACGGCGATGTCGATGCTGGCCGAGGCGGGGAACGATGCCACGGTGAGGCGGGCGAAGGTGTGGGCGTAGAGCGCGCCGCCGATGCCGGCGACGACCCCCGACACCACGAAGGCCTGCACCTTGCGGGTGGCGGCGGGCACGCCGAACGACTGGGCCACGTCTTCGCCGTCGCGCAGGGCGACCAGCACCCGTCCGAAGCCTCCGCGACGCAGCGCGGCGATGGCGATGAACACGACGACGCCCACGGCGAGGACGAACCAGTAGTAGCCGCGGGCGCTGGTGATGGCGAGGCCGCCGAACACGGGCTTGGGTGGTTCGCGGCCGTCGCCGAGCATCCACTCCTTGGGCAGGAGCCAGCTCGTGGTCGTCACCGCCAGGGCGAGTGAGGTGACGGCCAGGTACATGCCGCGGGCGCGCAGCACGGGCAGGCCGATGAGCAGGCTCACGGCGCCACCGACCACGGCTGCGGTGGTGAGGCCGAGCCCGAAGTTGGCGGTCTGGTTGGCCACGATGACGCTGGTGGTCCCGGCGATCGCGCCGATCGCGAAGTGGCCGAGCGAGAGTTGTCCGGCGAGCCCGGTGATCAGCCCGAGCGCCAGGCCGATCACGGCGTAGCCGACCATGCTGCTCAGCGTGATCGCCCGGCTGCGGTCGAGCAGCAGGGGTGCCACGGCGGCGGCGACGATGCCGCCGGCGAGCGCGGTGGGGGCCATGAGCCGCACTCGCGGGTGGGTGCGCAGGTGGGTGGCGAGTGGTCGCCAGGTCTCGATGCTCGCCCATCCGGTGCGGCCGGCGTCGCGTCCGCTGCGCTGGCGTTGGAGCAACAGAGCCACGAGGATGACGGCGAACAGGATGGCGGCGACGTTCTGCGCGCTGCGCTGGTTCCAGAACACGATCTGCTCGACGATGCCGAGCACGATGCCTGCGGCCAGCGCCACCGGCAGCCTGCGCATGCGCGCCACCAGCGCGGGGGCCAGGCCGCGCAGCAGCAGGCCGGGCCCGAGTGCTGCGGCGAAGCCCGGGCCCTTGGAGGGCGCGGTGAGGATGGCGGTCATCGCGGCCAGCAGACCGGCCAGCGCCCACACCAGCCGCGAGGTGCGCATGGCGGGGATGCCGGCCAGACGGGCGGCGTCGCGGTTTGCTGCGGTGGCGCGCACGCGCAGCCCGGCTCGGGAGCGGGTGAGGAACAGCGCGAGGGCCGCGACCACGATGGGGGCGAGGAGGAGCGTGGCCGTGTAGTCGCCGGTGAGGCGCAGGGCGCCGATGTCGAAGGTGGGCATGCCGGGCGGGGCCGGGAAGGCGAAGCGCTCACCACCGCCGCTGGCGATGGCCGCGGCGAGCGCGGCGAGCAGTTGGGCGACGCCGAGGGTGGCGACGATGCTCAACGCTGCGGGGGCGCGGCCGAGTCGGCCGACCACGACGCCTTCGACGGCCATGCCGAGCCCGACGGCGATGGCGAGCGCGCCGGGGAGCACGAGGTAGTAGGGCAGGTCCCAGCGGTTGACGCCGATGTAGAGCATCGTCGCGGCGAAGGCGCCGACCTCGGCGTGGGCGAAGTTGACGAGTGAGCTGCTGCGGTGGACGAGCACGAGGCCGACGGCCAGCAGCCCGTAGGACGCGCCGATGATCGCGCCGAGCACCACGATCTCGATGGGGATGTCCCAGCCGAGCACGTCGATCGCGGTCATGGGCGCTCTCCGAGGAACACCGCGCGCAGCAGGTCGTCGCGGCGGAGCAGGTCCTGGCCGAGGCCTTCGAAGCGCACCTGGCCGCGCTCGAGGAAGTAGGCCCGTTCGCACACCGACAGCGCGAGGTTGACGCTCTGCTCGACGAGCACGACGGTGCTGCCGGCGTCGCGCAGGTCGTGGACCCGACCGAGCAGCTCACCGACGACCGATGGTGCGAGGCCGAGCGACAGCTCGTCGATGAGCAGCACGCGTGGTCGCAGGATGGCTGCTTTGGCGAGGGCGAGCATCTGCTGCTCACCGCCGGACAGGGTGGAGGCCCGCTGGTTGCGCCGGTCGGCGAGGGCGGGGAACATCTCGAAGCAGCGCTCGATCTCGGGGGCGGTGCGCGAGCGCAGGCCGAGGGTGTCGGCGTAGGCGAGCAGGTTCTCGACCACGGTGAGCGGACCGAACACGGCGTGGCCGCCGGGGATCTGGGTGATGCCCATGCCCACGCGTCGTTCGGCGCTGACGAAGGAGATGTCGGTGCCCGAGAGGCGCACCGAACCGGCGCTCGGCAGGAGCAGGCCGGACACGACCTTGAGCAGCGTCGACTTGCCCGATCCGTTGGTGCCGAGCAGTGCCACGACCTCGCCCTCGGCCACGGTGAGGTCGACGCCGAACAGCACCTGCAGGTCCCCGTACTTGGCGTCGACGCCGCGCACGGCGAGCAGTGGCAGCTGCCCGCCGCTGCTGCGCACGGCCTGCACCCGTGCTTCTTCGATCACGTCGGTCACCATGCGGTCGATGTCGGCGTCGACGGTGCGCGCGCAGCGGCGCATGATCAACCCGGCGATCACGCCGGGGATGGCGAGGGCCACGATCGCGCCGGCCACGCCGAAGCGCCGGTCGATGCCGGCGAGGTAGAGCGAGCCGGTGAGGCCGCCGAAGCCGCTGGCCAGCCCGCCGAGTGCGATGGCGTGGGGGCGCATCTCGGCCGGCACGAGGCCCATCTGCAGCGCGCCGAGCGCCGGGGCGAGCATGGCCATGCCGGCCGAGCCGAGCACGAGCAGCGCCACCACGAGGCCGAACACCGGGGTGACGGCGGCCAGTGCCGTGGCGGCGGTGGAGATGATGATGAACAGCGATGCCAGACGCACCACGGCGGCCGGCTCGCGGTGCAGCATCCGTTCGCCGACCACGCCGAACAGGGCGAGGGTCACCAGTGCGACGCCGGCCTGCAGCGCGGCGATGACGCCGCGCCCGCCGGGGCCGACGCCCCACCGTTCGTCGAGCAGGAAGGTGATGAAGGTGCCGAGCGGGATGGCCATCACGCCGAGGATCACGAAGCCGGCGAGCTGCCGGCGGATGGTCGGCACCATGAGCAGCCGTTGGGCGATCTCGCCGAAGCCGAGCAGGGGGCGGTCCACCGGCTCGGCGGTGGTCGGCGGTCCGTCGGCAGCTGGATGCGCCTGTTCGGAGCGGAGCTGCTCGGTGTCGAAGCGGCCGAAGCCAGGGTCGCGCAGCCACAGCGCGGCGAGGGCGACGATCAGCGTGAACACGCCGGTCACGAGGAAGACGCCGCGCCAGGTGAGCCCGGCCCACGTGGTGAGCCCGGCGACGGCGAGTGGTGCGATCACGTTGCCGAGCGCGCCGAGCCCGCTGTACCAGCTGAGGACGCGCACGCGTGCCCGGGTGGGGTAGCTGTCGGAGAGCAGCGGCATGTGCATCGTGCCGCGGGCGCCGCTGGTGGCGCCGTCGATGAGCAGCACGACGGCGAGGCCGGCCAGGGTGGTGACGAAGGAGGTGAGCAGGGCGAACAGCGCCCAGATGAACGCGGCGACGATGCTCACGAGCGCCCGTCGCGGTGTGCGCTGCACGAGCATCACCAGTGGCACGGTGAGCGCTGCGGTGGCCAGGGTCTTGAGCGAGTTGAGCGTGGCGAGCTCGCTGCGGGTGATGCCGAGGGTGCGGGCGATCTCGGGCGCCATCACGCCGAAGGCGTAGCCCTGCAAGGTGTCGGCGAGGCCGAGCAGGCCGAGCACGAGCACGACGTACCAGCCGACGTTCGCGTCGCGCAGCACGGTGCGCAGCGATCGCCGGTCGGGTTGGGCGGTGTCGCCGCCGAGGCCGAGCAGGCTGCGCGCCCGGGTGCGGTCGGCTGCGGTGACGGTGATGCGATCGAGTGGCTCGGAGCCGTGGTGCTGGTCGGCGCTCATGCGTCGACCCCGGGCACGCGGAACCGGGCGAACGCCGACGACTCGCCCACGCGGCGACCTTCGTCGTCGACGAGGATGATCGTCACGTCGTGGAACCCGCGGCGCTCCTGGCGGTCGGTGCCCACCGGCACGTTGTCCATCAGGTAGGTGGTGTCGGTGGTGATGGTGATGCGGTTGCGTTCGAGGTAGCCGTCCGGGCAGCCCTGTGGGCCGAGGCAGGCGGGGTCGTCGGAGAGCAGGTCGCTGAGCGGCTCGCCGGGTGGTGGGGGTGTCCAGTCGACGAGCACGCCGAAGGCGGTGGCGTCGCCGGCGGGGAGCTCGCCGTCGAAGCTGAACTCGAGGGTGAAGGGGATCTCGATCGTGCTGCGGTCGGCCAGGTTCTCGATCTGCAGGCGGTCGTCGGCGCGGAACGCGAGGCCGGAGGTGGAGCAGGCGGTGAGCACGGCGCACAACGGCAGGGCGGCGGCGCGCAGCACGTGCATCGAGGCATGCTCGCACGCCTGGTCGGCGAGCGCGTTCGTCCGGGCCGACGACCGCAGCGGCCCGGGTTCGTCCCGGGGTGAGCGGTGCGCTGGTGGTCGGCACCGGGCAGGATGGGCCGGTGGAGCTCGGCGACGCACTGCGATCGGTCCTGGTCGACGATGACCCGGCTGATTCGGGGATGGTGCTGGTGGCGTGCACCGCGGACGAGTCCGTGGTGGAGGCTCGGGGCATGGCGGTGCTCGAGCACGGGGTGCCGCTCACGTCGGGCACGCCGCTGTATGCGGCGTCGCTGGCCAAGGTGGTGACGGCGCGCTGTGTGCACCTGCTCGCTGCCGAGGGCGCGCTCGGTCTCGACGACACGGTCGAGCGGTGGTTCCCTGCGCTGGCTGCGGCGCCGTCGATCACGGTGCGGCAGTTGCTGCTGCACCGCAGTGGCCTTCCCGAGTACCACGCGCTGCGCCTGGTGGCCGGGGCGTCGGTCGATGATCGCCTCGAGCAGGCCGATGTGCGGCGCCTGATCGACGGCATGGAGACCTGGTTCGCCCCCGGTGCGCAGGTGTCCTACAACAACACCAACTTCGCGATGCTCGCCATGATCGTGGCCGAGGTGCGCGGGGAGAGCAGTGCCGCTGCGGTGCGGGCGTTGGTGCTCGAGCCGGCGGGCATGGCGGGGGCGGTGGTGCGGCGCCATGCCGATGAGCTCGTGCGCGGTGCGGCGCACGGCTACATGGCTCATCCCGCTGGGCTACGCCGGGCGATCCTCGGGTCGGCCTCGGTGGGCGATGGTGGCATGTGGTGGAGCGGTCACGACCTGGCGGCGTTGGCCAGGCTGCTGCTGGCCGGCGATGGTGCGGTGCAGGCGATGCGCGCGCAGGCGCCCCTGCCCGACGGCACGGTGCCGAGTCTGGCCACGGGGTGCACGGTGGGCGCCGGCGGCCATTGGTTCGGCGCGCTGGCCGAGTTCACGGGCTTCCGGGCCGAGCTGCGCGTCTACGACGGTGTGGCGATCGGGGCGATGGCCAATCGGCAGGACGCGCCCACCGGGGCGCGGCTCGATGCGCTCGCCGCCGAGCTCGGGTTGCCGGCGCCGCCGTCCGTGCCGACGCCGGTGCGGCGTTCGGCATCGTTGCCCGCCGGTGTGCTGGTGGGTGTGGGTGGTGCGCCGTGGCGGTTCGTCCCGCTGGATGCGGGGTCGGCGTCCGTGCCCGGGGCGGTGGGTCGTGCCGAGGTGGGCGGGTTGTCGTTCCACCTGGTGGCCGATGGCGGCGGGTGGGCCGTGGCCGAGCGGCCCGCGGGGACGGCTGCGTGGGAGGGCGAGGTGTTCGTGGGGCGTGACGGCGCGGCCGAGATCGCCCGGCTCCAGCCGGTGGGTGGTGCGTTGCCGAGCGATGAGCAGGTGGCGGGGGTGGTCGGCTGGTGGTGGTGCCCGTCGGCGCAGACCGTGCTGCGGGTGTCGGCCGGCGGGGCCGGTGAGCTGTGGCTGCATCGTGGTCAGCGGCCGCCCGAGGCGCTGGTGGTCGTCGGGTCGCGCGCGGGGCGGTGCGTGCTGGCGGCGCCGTGGGGCCTGCTCGCGCTCGATCTCGAGGGTTCGTCGGGCCGGGTGGTGCTGCACCGGGCCGAGGGGCTGCGCCTCGAGCGGCTTGCTGCTGTGTCCCGTCCGGGCTGACAACACCTGTCGACCCGATTCGGACGTCGCCACCAAACCCGGCCGGGTGGCCCCGGGCCAAGGTAAGGGGGTGCCCACCGTCGACCAGACGCCCTCGCCGCGACCGGGGGATTGGGCGCACGCGGCCTCGCTGATGGCCGAGCGTGCCGGTGTGGAGGTGCGGGTGGTGCGCAGCGCGTCGGAGATCCGGGCGGTGAGCGAGCTGTTGGCGGTGGTGTGGGGTACGTCGGCGCTCGCCTCGCCGGGGCCGCGCAACGTGCTGTCGGCGATCGCCGACACGGGGGGCTATGTGGCGGGTGCGTGGATCGCCGACGAGTTGGTGGGGGCCTCGTTCGGTGTGACCTACCTCGATGTCGACGGGCCGGCGTTGCGTAGCCAGGTGACGGGCACCGTGCGGCCGCGCCACGGCATCGGTGAGGCGTTGAAGCAGCATCAGCGGGCGTGGGCGCAGGCGCGCGGCATGCGTCGGATCACGTGGACCTTCGATCCGTTGGTTCGTTCGAACGCGCACTTCAACCTCGATCGGTTGGGTGCGCGCATCGTGCGCTTCGTGCCGGATTTCTACGGCTCGCTCGACGACGGGCTGAACGGCGCCGACGAGACCGATCGGTGCGTGGTGAGTTGGGAGCTGGCGGCGATGGCGTGCCCGGCGCCGCCGGTGACGAGCGGTGAGCTGCTCGCCGACGGGTCGCACCGGGTGGCGTTGGCCGCGGATGCCGATGGCGCTCCGCTGCTCGGCGAATCTGCGTGGCCGGCGCTGCTGGTGGCCACGCCGGCCGACATCGTCGAACTTCGGCGCTCGAGCCCCCACCTGGCGGTCCGTTGGCGGCATGCGGTGCGCGACGCGTTCTCGGCGGCGTTCGCTGCCGGCCTCGAGGCCGACCGGATCACGATCGATGGCGCCTACCGGTTCGCGCGGCCCGGGGGCGGTGCGTGACGGCTGGGCCCGGTGCGAGACTGGGGCCGATGGCACAGGGCACGACGCTTGCCGATCTGGTGGAGGGCTTGGGTTACGAGGTCGTCCGTGTCGAGGTGGCGCCGTCGGGGCTCGCTGTTCCGGTGGGTGATCCGGTGATCCACGACCGGTTGGCGGGCACGAGCTTCGCGGCGGCCGACGTGGTGCTGGCGGTGGGGGTCGATCAGCGGGCGCCGGAGATGCTCGATCTGCTCGAGGCGGCCGGTCGGGCCGGTGCGGCTGCGGTGATCGCGAAGGTCGACGAGGGGCCGGGCCTCGAGGCGCTCACGGCTGCTGCGGCGCGTGCGTCGGTGGCGTTGCTGCGGGTGTCACGCGATGTGGAGTGGGGTCAGCTGCACGCGTTGGCGCGGATGGTCACCACCACCGGGCGCGGCGCGGCGGGTGACGATCGTGCGCCGCTCGGCGACCTGTTCGCGCTGGCGAACGTGATCGCCGCTCGGGCGCACGGGCCGGTCACCATCGAGGACGCCCAGTCGCGGGTGCTCGCCTACAGCACGGGTGACGACGAGATCGACGACTTCCGGCGCGACACGATCCTCGGGCGGCGTGTGCCGGAGAGCTGGGTGAAGCGGCTGCACGGTGACGGTGTGTTCCAGCGGATCTGGCGGGGTGAGGCGCCGGTGCTGATCAGCTACAAGTCGAGCGAGCCGGGCTACCGCGACCGTCTGGTGATCGCGGTGCGCGCTGCTGGTGAGGTGGTCGGGTCGATCTGGATCCAGGAGGGCAGCGAACCGCTCGGGGCGGTCCACGAGGCGTTGCTCGAGGAGGTGGCCCCTTTGGCGGCGCTGCACCTGGTGCGCCACTTCGCGGGCGATGTGGAGCGTCGGCAGGAGGCCGAGATGGTGCGCGCCGTGCTGACGGGTCGGGTGCCGGCGAGCTCGCTGGCCCACCATCTCGATGTGCGCGCCCAGCAGCGGGTGGTGGTGCTCGGGCTCAGCCCGGCCGGGGTCGACGAGGTGGAGGCGGCGATGCACCTCGGTCGGCTGTCGAGCGTGGTGGCGCTGTTCCGCCGCACCGAGCATCTGCAGTTGGCGCAGACGACGTCGGGGTCGGTGCTCCACGTGGTGTTGGTGGGTGGGGATCGGCTCGAGCCGACGGTGGTCGATCTGGTGCAGCGGGCGCGCAGCAGTGTGAAGGTGCCGGTGAAGGCGGCGCTCGCCCGGTCGACGTCCGGCCTCGATGGTCTGGTGGCGGCGCGGGCCGAGGTGGACGATGTGTTGGCGGCGTGCGCGGCGCCGGGCGCGGGTGACGGCGAGAGCCGTGCCGCGCCGGTGGCCGAGTTGGTCGACGTGTTCGGTGCGGTGTCGTTGGCCAGGTGGCGGCGGGCTGCGGCGGGTCAACCCGAGTTGCGTGTGGGTCGGGTCGAGCTGTTGGTGGCGAGCGATCGCGATCGCGACACGCAGTACGTCGCGACGTTGCGGGGCTTCCTCGACCACTTCGGCGATGTGATCGCTGCTGCGGCGGCGCTCGATGTGCATCCGAACACGTTCCGCTACCGGCTGCGCCGTGCGCTCGAGACCGCCGGCCTCGATGTCGACGATCCGGTCGAGCGGCTGATGGCGCATCTGCACCTCACCCTGCTCGACGGGCCGGGCCCGAGCGCCCCGTGACCCTGCTGCTCGACGCGGCCCAGCGCGGCGCCGCCGTGGTGCGCGCCGCGGTGGCGGACGGGTCGCTGCCGGCTGCTGCGTTCGGTGTGGCCGATGCCGATCGTGGTGTCGTGCTGGCCGAGGCCTACGGCGCGGCGTATGCCGACTCGCCGTTCTGCTTGGCGTCGACCACCAAGCCGATCGCCACCAC
>DAINND010000003.1:21674-30133 GCA_036736065.1 Ilumatobacteraceae bacterium | reverse complement strand
CGCAGGCCTTGATCTCGACGATGCCGTCGGCGATCTCGGGCACCTCGAGCTCGAAGAGGCGCTTGATGAGGCCGGGGTGGGTGCGGCTGCCGACGATCTGCGGCCCCTTGGCCGTCTTGCGCACCTCGACGATGTAGGCCTTGCCCCGGGCGCCGGGCTCGGGGCGCTCGTAGGGCACCTGCTCGGCCTGGGGCAACAAGCTCTCGACGCGTCCGAGGTCGAGCAGGGTGTAGCGCGAGTCGGTCTGCTGGATGATGCCGGTGACGAGGTCGCCCTCGCGGTTGGCGTACTCCTCGAACTTGCGGTCGCGCGCGGCCTCGCGGAGCTTCTGGTTCATCACCTGTCGGAAGGTCTGGGCGGCGATGCGGCCCATCTCCTCCTTCTTCGGCGTGTCGTCCCGCTCGTTGACCCACTCGCCGTTCTCGTCGACGTCGTAGGCGGTGAAGGTGAACTCCAAGGTGTCTGGTTTCACCTCGTCCACGACTTCCTCGGCAGCGCCGGGACGGCGCTTGTACGCCAGGGCGAGTGCGTCGGCGAGGACCTGCAGCAACGCGTCGACCGAGATGTTCTTCTCGTTCGCGAGCATGCGGACTGCTTCGGCCATGTCGAGGTTGCTCATTGCGCCTCCTGGGGTGACGTCGCGGTGGATGCACCGGTGTCGCCGGTGCTGGCTCGGGCGGCCCGCGCCGAGGGCGCGGCCGGGGGCTTGCCGGGGCCCTTGCCCGGCGTGGGTGCGGGCCCCCACACGAACACCGTGCGGGCCCGGGCGATCTGGTCGTAGGCGACGACCCGGTCGGAGAGATCGTCGGCGCGGATGGTCGCGCCCTGATCGTCGGCGGCCATGCGCCCGCCCTGCAGGCGGCGCTCGCCCTGGACCACGTCGCGGAGGCGGATCGCCACGGTCTTGCCGATCTCGCGCTGGAAGTGGGCCGGGGTGCGAAGTGTCCGCTCGAGACCGGGGCTCGTGACCTCGAGGGTGTAGTGGCCCGGCATCGGGTCGTCGTGGTCGAGGTCGCGCGACAGCATCTTGGTGACGAGCGTCAGCGTGTCGAGGTCGACGCCACCGGGCGACCCGGGAGGCGTGTCGACCGTGACCCGCAGCGTGCCGCCGCGGAGCTCGATGTCGTAGAGGTCGAGGCGCAGGTCGGCGATGATGGGCGCGGCCATGCGGCGCACTCGTTCGAGGGTGGTCTCGTTGCTCATCTCGCCTCCTTCCGGCCTCGTCGGTCGTGTCGTGGATCGTGTGCCCGCCGAGAACGCCCCCCATCAGTGACAAAGGCGTGGGCCGGTGGCCCACGCCTTGTGATGTTCGGCGAACTCAAGGACGCCGTCGAGTATATCCCCCGGTCGCCCGAGGCGGACGGAGAGTAGCCTTGCGACCCGTGCTGCGCTTGTCGACCCTGTTCGTCCGTACCCTCCGCGAGGACCCCGCCGATGCCGAGGTCGCGAGCCATCGCCTGCTCGTGCGCGCCGGCTACATCCGGCGTGCCGCGCCGGGCGGGTTCACCTGGCTGCCTCTCGGCTGGAAGGTCTACCGCAAGGTCGAAGAGGTCGTCCGCGACGAGATGGACCGTGAGGGGTTCCAAGAGGTCCACTTCCCCGCGCTGCTCCCCCGCGAGCCGTACGAGGCGACCGGGCGGTGGGCCGACTACGGCGACAACCTGTTCCGCCTGGTCGACCGCCGCGGCGCCGACATGCTCCTCGCCCCGACCCACGAGGAGATGTTCACGCTGCTCGTGAAGGACCTGTTCTCGAGCTACCGCGACCTGCCTGTCGTGATCTACCAGATCCAGACGAAGTACCGCGACGAGGCCCGGCCGAGGGCGGGCCTGCTGCGCGGCCGCGAGTTCGTGATGAAGGACTCGTACTCGTTCGACATCGACGAAGCAGGCCTCCAGGAGAGCTACGACAAGCACCGCGTCGCCTATCAGCGCACCTTCGACCGCCTCGGACTGCCCTTCGTGATCGTCTCGGCGATGAGCGGGGCGATGGGCGGCTCGGCGAGCGAGGAGTTCCTGGTGCCGCTCACCGTGGGCGAGGACACCTACGTGAAGTGCTCGAGTTGCGACTACGCCGCCAACACCGAGGCGGTCCAGGTCGCGCCCCCGTCGCCCCGGACGTGGGACGACCTGCCGCCTGCCGAGGTGATGGACACGCCGGGGACACCCACCATCCAGACCCTCGTCGACCTGTTCAACGAACGGCCCGAGCTGCGCCGCGCCGACCGGGCGTGGACCGCCGCCGACACGCTGAAGAACCTCGTGGTGATGCTCAAGCACCCCGACGGCCGCACCGAGCCGTTGGCGATCGGCGTGCCCGGCGATCGGGAGGTCGACCTGAAGCGCCTCGAGGCGCAGGTCGGCCCGGCCGAGATCGAGCCCTTCTCGGAGGCCGACTTCGCCGCCAACCCGGCCCTCGCCAAGGGCTACATCGGGCCGGGCGCGCTCGGCCTGCGCAACGCGAGCGGCATCCGCTACCTCGTCGATCCGCGCGTCGTCGACGGCACGGCATGGATCACGGGCGCCGACCTTCCCGGCAAGCACGTGGCCAACCTCGTGATGGGCCGTGACTTCACGCCCGACGGCGTCATCGAGGCTGCCGAGGTGTTCGCCGGCGACCCCTGCCCGCGTTGCGGCGCGGCGCTGGAGATCGCCCGCGGCATCGAGATGGGCCACATCTTCCAACTCGGCCGCAAGTACGCCGAGGCGCTCGGCCTCACGGTGCTCGATGAGCAGGGTGCCACCCGTGTCGTCACCATGGGGTCGTACGGCATCGGCGTGTCGCGTGCGGTCGCGGCCATCGCCGAGCTCAACTGCGATGACAAGGGCCTGATCTGGCCGAAGGAGATCGCACCGGCGCAGGTGCACCTCGTCGCCACCGGCAAGCCCGGCGACCCGCAGCTCCCCGCCGCCGAGGCGTTGGCCGAGCGTCTCGAAGCTGCCGGGGTCGACGTGCTCCTCGACGACAGGCCGGGGCTGTCCATGGGCGTGCGCTTCAACGACGCCGAACTGCTCGGCATGCCGGTGATCCTCGTCGTCGGGCGAGGCCTGGCCGACGGCACGATCGAGTTGAAGGACCGCCGCAGCGGTGAACGACGCGACATCGCGCTCGCCGACGCCGTCGGCGAGGTCGTCGCGCTGCTGTCGACGCTGCCCTGAGCGGGCTCAGCCGAAGCGCACCAAGCCCTGGTCGATCACCGTGCGGTCGGCCACCGACGTGGTGAAGACCGCCTCGCCGCCACCGGTGCGCCAGATGCGCACGGTGAGGGCGTCGCCGGGCAGCACCGGCGAGGAGAACCGGCCCTCGATGTGGTGGAAGCGGCTGACGTCGTCGGCGCACAGCGCCCTGAGCAGCGCCCGGCCGGTGAAGCCGTAGGTGCACAGCCCGTGCAGGATCGGCCGATCGAACCCACCCATCGCGGCGAACGACGGGTCGGTGTGCAGCGGATTGCGGTCGCCCGACAGCCGGTAGACGAAGGCCTGGTCGGCCAGCGTCTGCATGACCACCTCGTGATCGGGGGCAGTGTCGGCCGGCGGCTCGTTCTGCGGGCCGGACGGGCCGCGATCGCCCCCCCAGCCACCCTCACCGCGGATGAACATCGCGGAGCGCGTCGAGTAGAGCGGCTCACCCGAGGCGAGGGTGACGTCGTTCTCCACCACCACGACGGCGGCCTTGCCCTTGTCGTACATCGCCACGACCCGGTCCTGGGCGTGCGCCGTCGCCTCCACCGGGATCGGCCGGTGGAGCGTGATCGCCTGTGAGCCATGGACCAGCAGCGCCGGGTTGAACGAGCCGATCTGGCCGAGCGCGCTGCGTCCACCGGAGGACGAGCCCGACCCGGCGACGACGGCGAAGGTCGGGTAGACGACCTGGGCGGTGTCGCTGGTGTTCTCCGTCGAGAACTGCAGGTCGTCCTGGCCGGCGCCGATGCCGACTGCATAGAGGAGCGCGTCCTTCGAGGTCCACGAGATGGTGCGGACGTCACCGGTGGCACCGACGGCTGCTGGATTCAACGGCATGAGCTTCCCCTTCGTTCGTTCGGTGGCTCCTGGCGGAGACCGGGGCCATCATGGTCCATTCGGGACCAAGGTCTCTACCTGGCGGCTGCGCCACGGCGCTCAATGAGGACATGAGGATCCTGTTGCTCGCCAGCCGGCCAGAGGACGCGCAGGCGATCGAGACGTCGCTGCTCGACGAAGGGCACACCGTCGCGTCCTGTCAGGACACCGACGGCAGCCCGTGCCGCGGGCTGCACCATCACCAGTGGTGCCCGCTCGAGACGAGTGTGGACGTCGCCGTGATCGCCCGGGGGCACGGGGTCGAGGCGACATTGGCCGAGACGGGCGCCATCTGCGCGGCGCGGCACCGCGTCGGAGTGATCCGGCTCGATCCGGCCGACCCACGCACTGACACGCTCTACGAGCTGGCCGACGCTGCCGAGCGGTCCGTCTGCGCCGCCTACGAAGCATCGGTGCGGCTCCACCTGGCCCATGCGGTGCCCACCGGGATCGACCCCGTCGTGACCGTGACCCGTCAGGACCAGGACGTGCACGTGAGCCTGCTGCTCGACCGCGAGGTCGACCCGGGTCTCGCCGGGGTCATGGCAGATCGGGCGCGCGCCGGTGTTCGCGACTACGACCCGTATGCACGGGTCATCGACGTCGTCATCGTGCAGCCGCGCTGACCCGGCCGGGGAGAATCGGCCCGGACAGCACTCCGGCGCCCGCAGCTCCGCTCAGCGGCCCTGGGGCCAGTGACCGGGCTCACCGTCCATGCCGGCGTTGAGGCGCGCCTTGGTGAGCAGGTCCTGCACGACCGGCCCGAGCTTGGTCGGGTCGTCGAGCGGAGTCGCCCGCGGCCCACGCGACCAGCCCTCGGCGATCGCCAGGGTCTGGCCGCTCGCCTCGAAGACCCGGCCGGTGACGCCCTTCGACTCGGCCGAGGCGAGCCAGGTGACGATCGGGGCGATCCACCGCGGCGAGCGCATCTCGCGCTCCTCATCGGTCTCGGGAGCCGGCCCGAGCCCCTCGGTCATGCGGGTGAGCGCGACCGGGGCGACCGCGTTGACGGTGACGCCGTAGCGGGAGAGCTCGAGCGCGGCGATGATCGAGAACGAGGCGATGCCGGCCTTCGCCGCGCCGTAGTTGGTCTGGCCGGGGTTGCCGTAGATGCCGCTCACGGACGTCGTGTTGATGATCCGGCCGTCCACCGGGTGGCCGGCCTTGGACTGCTCGCGCCAGTAGGCCGCCGCCCACCGGCTCGGCGCGAAGGTGCCCTTCAGATGGACGGCGATGACGGCGTCCCACTCCTCCTCGGTCATGTTGACGAGCACCCGGTCGCGCAGGATGCCGGCATTGTTGACCAGCACGTGGAGGTCGCCGAAGGTCTCGATCGCCGTGTTGATGAGCCGTTGCGCTCCCTCCCACGAGGCGACGCTGTCGCCGTTGGCGACGGCCTCGCCGCCCATCGCCTTGATCTCTTCGACCACCTGCTGAGCGGGGCTCAGGTCACCGCCGCTGCCGTCGACGTTGCCGCCGAGGTCGTTGACGACGACCTTGGCCCCGTGCGCGGCCAGGCTGAGCGCGTGCTCGCGGCCGATCCCGCGGCCGGCTCCGGTCACGATGGCCACGCGGCCTTCACACAGACGACTCATGATGCGATCCTCCTCGACACCGTGCGCCGCCGACCCGTGCCCGGCGGCCACCGCCGTCCCGTCGACGGCCCGGGCATGCTAGGCCGCGGGGTGGCGACGAGTGCCACTCGGATCGACGGTGCACCGGCTCGGCAGCAGCCGTAGCCTCGCGGGCTGATGGCCAGCGAACGTGACGTCGTCGTGATCGGTGCGGGGCCCGCGGGCGCCGCCGCGGCGATCGTGCTCGCTCGTGCCGGTCGACGGGTGACCGTGGTCGACAAGGCGACGTTCCCGCGCGACAAGTGCTGCGGCGACGGGCTGACCACGCTCGCCCTGCGCGAGCTCGACGACCTCGGCCTCGACCCGGCGTCGGTCCCGAGCTGGTGCACGGTCGACGCCGCCTGGCTGCGCTCACCGTCGGGCCGCGAGGTGTGCGTGCCGTTGCCGACCGGGCAGGGCATCTACGCGGCCACCACGCCGCGTGTCGAGCTCGATGCAGCACTGGTCGACCTCACCCTCGAGGCTGGCGTGGAGGTGGTGCAGGGACATGCGGTCACCGGGCTGCACCTCGACGCGTCCGGAGCGACCGTCGAGGTGGAGGGCCACGAGCCGTTGCGCGCCGCATTCGTAGTGGCCGCCGACGGCATGTGGTCGCCGACGCGCAAGCTGCTCGGCCTCGCCGAGCCCGGCTACCTCGGCGAATGGCACGCCTTCCGCCAGTACGCCCGCAACGTCACCGGGCCCGCTGCCGAGCGGCTCTACGTCTGGTTCGAGCCCGATCTGCTCCCCGGCTACGCGTGGAGCTTCCCGCTGCCCGACGGACGGGTCAACATCGGCTTCGGCGTGCTGCGGCGCGCCGGGCACTCGGGCAAGGAGATGAGCCAGCTCTGGAGCGGGCTGCTGCAGCGGCCGCACATCGCCGAGGCGCTCGGGCCCGGTGTCGAGCTCGAGGGCCGGCACACGGCCTGGCCGATCCCGGCGGCGGTCGACAGCGCCGTGCTCAGCCACGGCCGGGTGCTGTTCGTGGGCGATGCCGCCCGCGCCACGGACACGATGACCGGTGAGGGCATCGGCCAGGCGCTGCTCACCGGTCGGCTCGCCGCCGAGGCGATCGTCGCTGCAGCCCCTGGTCGCGTCGACGAGGTCGAGCGCCACTACCGGTCGGCGGTGCGCCACCACCTGCTCGCCGACCACCGGATGTCAGCCGTGCTGAGCCGGGCGCTCGCCCACCGGCGCGGCGCGCGAGGAGCGATCCGCCTGGTGGGCATGTCCGCCTGGACGCGCCGCAACTTCGCCCGCTGGATGTTCGAAGACGAGCCGCGCGCGATCGTGCTCACGCCGTCACGCTGGCACCGACGGTTCCTACGTCGGCCGGGGGCGTTCCGACAGGCCGCGTGAGTTCGCGTCGGCGATGTCGCGCAGGTAGCTCTCCCGCACCGAGTCCTGGAGCGTGGTGTCGGGCGCGTCGGCAGCGAGCAGGTTGAAGATGTAGGCGCGGCGCGGGCGGTCGGCGGTGATGTTCGGGCCGGTGTAGTGCGGGGTCATCACCGTGTGGATGGTCGCGCCACCGGGGGCCAGCGCACACACGACGGCGTCATCTGCGCCGATCCCCGCCGGATCGTCGATCCCGAGCAGGCGTCCGTCGTCATCGGGATGCCCGGAGGTCACGTGGTGGGCGACCGTGCCACCACGATGACGGCCGGCCACGAACTGCATGCACCCGTTGTCGGCGTCGACGGGGTCGAGCGCCAGCCAGAACTGCACGGACACGAGCGGCATGCGGAACCCGGCCGGAGCGACCGGCTTGTGCAGATAGGCCGCGTCCTGGTGCCAGGGCGTGTCGTGCGGATGCAAGGGCGGCTTGTCGATCAGCATGTCGTAGATGCGGTTCGGGTGCGCGCACCCGAAGAGGTCGCGCATCACGTCGCGACCGGCTTCGAGCGCCGGGTTCTCGTCGAACAACGGGTGCACCATCGACGGCACCAGCACCTGGCGCGTGATGCCGCCGAGGTACCGGTCGGTGGGTGACGACACGCGGAACCCGACCATGTCGTCGTAGGCGTCGCGCAGCGCGTCGACCACCTCGTCGTCGACCAGTCGTTCGATCGCGAGGAACCCGTCGTCCCAGAACCGCGCAACCTGCTCAGCCGTCAACATGGGGCCACTGTACCGATCGGTGGGTGGCCACCGGGTCGACCCGCCTCGTGCCAGGGCTGCGCCGGTTGGCTACCGTGCGGACATGCGCACACGACTGACCGAGATGCTCGGCATCGACCACCCGATCATGCTCGCCGGGATGGGCGGGGTGAGCTACCACGAGCTCGTCGCCGCGGTGAGCGACGCGGGCGGCATCGGCACCCTCGGGGCCTCCACCATGGGCCCCGACGAGCTGCCCGAGGAGATGGCCAAGGTCCGCACGCTGACGGCCAAGCCGTTCGGCGTCGACCTGCTCACCGCCATGCCCGGCCAGGTCGAGCGTGGCATCCAGTCCGTGATCGACGGCGGGGCGAGCATCTTCGTCGCCGGCCTGGGGGTTCCGCGCGAGGTGATCGACCTCCTGCACGACCACAACGTCCTCGTCGGCAGCATGTGCGGCAAGGTGCGCCATGCCGTGTCGGCCGTGGCGAGCGGGGTCGACTTCGTCGTCGCGCAGGGCACCGAGGGTGGTGGGCACACCGGCTTCGTCGCCACCATGGCGCTCATCCCCCAGGTCGTCGACGCAGTGGGCGAGGCAGTGCCCGTCGTGGGCGCCGGGGGGGGGGGCGGGGGTGGGGGGGGGGGCGCGGGGGGAGGCGGCGGGGGCGGGCGCGGGGGGGGGGGGGAGGGG
>DAINND010000003.1:0-21664 GCA_036736065.1 Ilumatobacteraceae bacterium | reverse complement strand
GCCGTGGGCGTGGCTGGGCCCGCCGTGGCCGCCGGCGGCCTGTTCGACGGTCGCGTCCTCGCCGCGTCGCTCGCGCTCGGCGCCGACGGCGTGTGGATGGGGACGCGGTTCATCGCCACCCCCGAGGCGCGCGCTGTCAACGGCTACAAGGAGACCCTGCTCGCCCTGCCCGAGGACGGCACGGTCATCAGCAAGGCCTTCACCGGCAAGACGTGCCGGGTCGTGCGCAACGACTGGACCGCCCACTTCGAGCAGCACCCGGAGGAGCTTGCCCCATTCCCCCAGCAGGCGGTCGCATCGATGCAGGCCGGCGTCAACCACCTCGGCGCGCCGAGCGGCACCGAGGTCGACGTGCGACGCGAGTTCATGCCGTGCGGCCAGGGCGTGGGGGCGATCACCGACCTGCCACCGGCGGGCGAGCTGGTCCGACGGATCCTCGACGAAGCGCTCGACGCGATCGACCGCGTCGCCCGGCTGAGGGGCTGACCGCCGTGGCCCTCGCGCTCGACGACCACATCGCCCAGGTGTGGTCCCGGTCGATCGTGCCGACGCTGCACGACTACATCGCCATCCCCAACGTGTCACAGGCCTTCGACGCCGACTGGCGCGAGCACGGCCACATGGATGCGGCCGTCGAGCTGGTCCGCGACTGGTGCGCCCGACGGGCGATCGCGGGTCTGCAGGTCGAGGTGCGCGACCTCCCCGGGCGCTCCCCGCTCATCGTGATCGACGTGCCGGCGGCCAACGGTGGGTCCGACGACGACGTCGTGCTCCTCTACGGCCACCTCGACAAGCAACCGGAGATGACCGGATGGCGCGACGGTCTCGGACCCTGGACACCGGTCCTCGACGGCGATCGGCTCTACGGGCGCGGCGGCGCCGACGACGGGTACGCCGCATTCGCCTCACTGCTCGCCATCGAGGCTGCGCAGCGCTCGGAGCTCCCCCATCACCGGTGCGTCGTGCTGATCGAGGCCAGCGAGGAGAGCGGCAGCCCCGACCTCCCGGCGCATCTCGACTCGCTCGGCGACCAGCTCGGGACCCCGAGCCTGGTCCTGTGCCTCGACTCGGGGTGCCTCGACTACGAGCGACTGTGGGTCACCACCTCGCTGCGCGGACTCGCCGCTGGGCAGCTGCGCGTCGACATCCTCACCGAAGGGGTGCACTCGGGGGCGGCGAGCGGGCGCGTCCCGTCGTCGTTCCGCATCATTCGCAGCCTGCTCGATCGGGTGGAGGATGCCGTGAGCGGCCGCATCCTGCTCCCCGAGCTCCACGTCGAGATCCCCGCCGATCGGCGTCGCCAGGCGGAGGACACGGCAGCGGAGTTCCCCGCCGGCAAGGCATGTCCTTGGGTTGCCGGCGCTCGCCCGACCACGAGCGACCCGGTGGAGCAGATGCTGGCGACCACCTGGTCGCCGACGCTCAGCGTGACCGGCGTCGACGGCATCCCGCCGGTCGACCGCGCGGGGAACGTCCTGCGTCCGCACACCGCGCTGCAGCTCAGCTTCCGACTGCCCCCGACCTGCGACCCCGACGCGGCGCTGGCCGCGATCGAGCGCGCCTTCACGTCCGACCCGCCCTACGGCGCCATGGTGCGCTTCATCGGCGGCCAAGCCGGCCCCGGATGGAACGCCCCCTCGTTCGCCCCATGGCTCGAGGTCGCCCTCGACGAGGCCTCGATCGCCGAGTTCGGCAGACCGGCCCGCGCCTTCGGCGAGGGTGGGACCATCCCGTTCATGGGCATGCTCGGCGATCGCTTCCCCGACGCCCAGTTCGTGATCACGGGTGTGCTCGGCCCGGACGCCAACGCCCACGGCCCCAACGAGTACCTGCACCTGCCCACTGCGCAGCGCGTCACCGGTGTGCTCTCCCGGATCCTCGCCGCTCACGCGACACGGGCGCCGGGCGTCGGCGCCTGATGCTCGAGCTGCTGCGGCCCACCCGCGCCCTGCGGATCCTGTTCTTCGCCCAGGTGGTGAGCTTCCTCGGCGATTGGTTCGCGTTCGTCGCCCTCGCCGGCCTGGTCGACGATGCCACCGGCTCGGAGCTGCTCGTGTCGCTCGTGCTGGTGTCGTTCTCGTTGCCGTCGTTCCTGTTCTCCCCCGTCGGCGGCCCGGTCGCCGACCGCTTCGACCGCCGGCTCGTGCTCGTGGTCGTGTCCTTCGCCCAGGCGCTGGCCGCACTCGGCCTGCTGCTCGCGGACGGCGACCGGATCTGGGCGGTGTTCGTCTTCCAGGGCTCGATCTCCGCCCTCGCCGCGTTCGTCAAGCCAGCCGTCGAGGCGGCCGTGCCGAACCTCGCCCGCAACGACGACGAGCTGCGCACCGCCAACGCGCTGCTCGGCTCGACGTGGGGCGTCATGCTCGCCGTCGGCGCCGCCCTCGGCGGCGTGTTCAGCGAAGTCTTCGGGCGGACCGCCTGCTTCGTGGCCAATGCTGCGAGCTTCGTGCTCGCCGCAGCGCTCTTCGCGATGGTCCGCCGCCCCATGCAGGCGCTCGCCGTCTCGGCGAGCCGGGGGCGTGTCCGGCCGCTGGCCGACATGGTCGACGCGGGGGGGGCCGCCCGACGCGACCCGGTGGCGCTGGCGCTCCTCGCGTCGAAGTCGACGTTCGGCATCGGAGCCGGGGTGGTGAGCCAGCTCGCGGTCCTGGCCAGCGACGTGTTCGACGCGGGTGACGGGGGCCGCGGCGTGCTCATCGGAGCACGTGGCGTCGGCGCAGGCCTCGGGCCGATCATCGCCGCCCGCTTCACCCGCGGTGACGTGCGCAAGGTGCTGCTGGTGTGCGGCGCGTCCGGAGTGGTGTTCTCCGTGCTCTACGTCGGAGCGGCCTGGGCTCCGGGGTTGGTGGTGTGCGCGCTGCTCGTCGCGTGTGCGCACCTCGGCGGCGGCGCCCAGTGGATGATGAGCACCTACGGCCTGCAGATGCGCGCGCCGGACGCGATCCGCGGCCGAGTGCTGGCCGGCGACTTCGCCATCGTGACCCTCGTGATCAGCGTCGCCAGTGTCGTCGCCGGCCTGCTCGCCGAGGCCATGGGCGTGCAGTGGGCGATCACCTGTTGCGCCGGCGCGGCCGGGCTCGGGGGCGTCGCCTACCTGGTGCTCACCCGCCGCCTGCGCGCCGTTGCGTGACCCTGTGGGTCGCGCTCAGCGGGCGTCGATGATCGACGTCACCGCGTCGACGAGGTGCTGTGCCCTGGCGTCGTTGGCCAAGTTGCCCGCCGGCTGGTTCATCACGTAGGCGAAGGCCAGCTCGCGCTCGGGCTGGGCGAACGCGACCGAGCCGCCGGCACCCGGGTGCCCGTACGAGCCCGGGCCGGCGTAGGGCGTGAACGGCCCGTGCGTCATGAACCCCATGCCGAAGGTGGTCGGCATGATGAGGCACGAGTCGGGCTCGTTGTCCGGGGTGACGGTGGTGCGGGCGATCTCGCGCACCTCATCGGTGAGCAGTTGGACGCCGTCGATCGGAGCGATCGTCGCCGCGTACATGCGGGCCAACGAGGGGGCGTTGGTGATGCCGTTGGCGGCCGGGATCTCGGCGGCGTGGACGTCGCGCCGGTTGAAGGCGTTGCCGCCGTCGAGGCTGAACGCACCGTTCAAGGACAGGGCGCGACCCCCGCGGGTGTGCGGGCCCATGAACTGCTCGATCATCGCCTTGAGCACCGGGTCGTCGGGCTGGGCGGCGAGCGGCGAGCCCTGGATGGGCGAGACCCGGTCCTCGTGCTCGGCGGGCAGGCCGATCCACATCTCGAGGCCAAGCGGACGGGCGATCTCGTCGGACACGAACTGCCCGATCGAGCGGTGCGCCGGGTCGACGCGCCGCACCAGCTCGCCGGCCAACCACCCGTAGGTGAGTGCGTGATAGCCGTGCGTCGACCCGATCGGCCACTCCGGGGCGGTGTCGGCCAGACGAGCCGTGATCGTGGCCCAGTCGAGCGCCTCGGCGAGGCTGATCTCACCCTGGACGCTGAACAGCCCGCACTGGTGGCTGAGCAGCTGGGCGACGGTGGCCTCACCCTTGCCGTGCGCAGCGAACTCGGGCCAGTAGGTGCTCACCTTCTCGCCGTAGTCGAGTTGGCCGCGCCCGACGCAGATGCCGACCGCGATCGCAGCGATGCCCTTGGTGGTCGAGAAGACCAGCTGCAACGTGCTGTCGTCGTAGGGCCGGTCCGAGCCGGCGTCGAACACGCCGCCCCACAGGCTCACGACCTGACGTCCGCGGTGATAGACCGCGACCGCGGCGCCAGTCTCCTCGCCGCGCTCGAAGTTGCCGCGGAACGCCGACTCGACCGCTTCCCAACCCGACTCGACCGATCCACCGAAGTTCGTCATGGCCCAGACGGTACCCGGCTGCGGCCGGCCGTGTCACTCGTGCCAGTCGAGCACGGCGCGCATCGTGGTGTCGAAGTCCTCGAAGCTCATCGAGCCCTTGGCGCCGATGATCATCTCGGCGTCAGCGCCGACCGGGTGGCGCAGGCGGCCCGGGTCCTCGGTGGCGGCCGTGTAGATCACGTCGGCGACGAGTTGCGCAGGAGCCGGCTCGCCGCTCACCAGTGAGCGCTGTGCAGCACGGAACCGCTGCCATCGGGCGTGGTCGTCGCTGCCCTCGGGCATCGCCCGCGCCACCACCGAGTTCGCCCCGAGCGACGTGGCGAACTGACCGGGCTCGACCAGGCGCACCCGGATGCCTCGGTGCGACAGTTCGAAGTGCATCGCCTCGCTGAGCGCCTCGAGCGCGTGCTTGCTGGCGGCGTACAGCCCTCCGTACGGCGCGCCGACCAGACCCGCCACGGAGCCGACGTTGACGATCGTTCCGCCCCCACGGGCGAGGAAGTGCGGCACCACGTTGCGCACGACCCGGACGACTCCGGTGACGTTGGTGTCGAACTGCCGGAACACCTCGTCGTCGGCGAGCAGGTGGACCGCTCCGAACACCTCGATGCCGGCGTTGTTGACCACGATGTCGAGCCCACCGAGCCGGTCGATCGCCGTCTGCACGGCGGCCTCGACGCTCGACGAGTCGCACACGTCGAGCGGCAGCTCGACGATGTCGGGACGTGCCGAGATGGCGGCGGACTTGCCCGGGGTACGCATCGTGGCCACGACCTTGTGGCCACGATCGGCGAAGGTGAGGGCTGCCAGCTCGCCGAACCCGCTGCTGCACCCGGTGATGAGGACGTTGGCCATGCCAGGACTGTAGGGGCGAGTACCTTCGGAGGGGTGGACGCAGCCGGCGACGACGAAGCACGTTGGGTCGCGGCGGGCCTGCTCGATCCGTCCTCGCCGACTGCGGATCAGCGACGCGCCCTCCTCGTCTGGTTCGAGTCGCTCGGCATCGCTCCGGAGCTGATGGCCGACGCGGCACGCGAGGGCGACCTCGCCGATCTGGCGGGCGAGCTCACCCTGCGGCCCGGCGAGCGCTTCACCGTGGCGGAGCTGGCAGGGCGCACCGGGTTCGAGCCCGAGGCCGCGACCCAGCTGCGCATCGCTGCCGGCTTCACACCTGCACCAGCAGACGAGCGGGTGTGCACACCGGACGACATCACCGTGTTCGAGTTGTTCGCCCTGGCGCGCAGCCTGTTCAGCCATGACGAGCTGCTGCACTTCACCCGCGTGGTCGGGGCGTCCATGCGGCGGATCGCCGAGGCCGCCGGCGAGATGTTCCTTCGCGACATCGAAGCCGACCAGCAACGCGACCAGGCTGACGAGCTCACGAGCGCCCGCACCAGCGTGCAGGCCATCGAGCTCGCCCGGCAGGCGACCGGGCTGTTCGACCCGCTCTTCCGCGCTCACCTGGGCCAGTCGATCCGGGCCACCCGACGGGCCTTGGCCGGCCACAGCACCCTGGCCACGGTGCCGCTCAGCGTCGGGTTCGTCGACCTCGCCGGCTTCACCGAGCGAGCCGGCTCGGTCGAGCCCGCCGAGTTGCTGCGCCTGGTGACAGCCTTCGAGGCCACGGCTCACGACGTGGTGACGACCCACGGCGGCCGGCTGGTGAAGTTGATCGGTGACGAGGTGATGTTCACGACGGTCGACGCCGACGCTGCCTGTGCCATCGCGCTCGCCCTCACCAGCCAGGCAGGAGTGCCCGCCCGAGGAGGCCTCGCCCATGGCGAGGTCGTCACCAGCGGTGGCGACCTCTACGGGCCCGTGGTGAACCTGGCCTCGCGCATCACCGACCAGGCGATCGTGGGCGAGGTGCTGGTGGACGAGGCGATCGTGCGGGCGACGCCCGGCCGGGCGTTCGAGCCCGCCGGACGGCGCACGCTGAAGGGATTCTCCGAGCCGGTCCGGCTCTGGTCGCTCAGCAGCTGAGCGCTCGGGTCAGACGCCGTCGACGATCTCGCGCAGCATCTCGACCTGCTGCACTGCGTTCGGGCCGACCGGGTTCACCGACAGCACCGTGACACCGGCCTCCTTGAACGCGCCGACCCGCTCCTTGATGTAGCTCTTCGGGCCGACCAGGTTGGCCAGTTCGAGCCACTCGCCCGGCAGCGCCGCCGCGGCCTCGTCCTTCTTGCCCTCGAGGTACAGGTCCTGCACCTCGGCGGCCTCCTTCTCGTAGCCGTAGGCGACGGCGATGTCGTTGTAGAAGTTCTTGCCGCGGGCGCCCATGCCCCCGACGTACAGCGCCATGTTCGGGCGGCCGTAGTCGAGGATCTTCGTGCGGGCGTCGCCGGTGAGGCTCTCGTCGATGGCGAGCATGCCGCCGGCGGCGATGTCGAGCGGCTTGCGGCTCGGGTCGCGCTTGGCGGTGCCGGCCTTCAGCTCCTTGCCCCACACGTTCTGGAACTTCTCGGGGATGAACATGATCGGCAGCCAACCGTCGGCCAGCTCAGCGGTCGCCGTGACGCTCAGGCCCTTGAGGCTCGCCCACCAGATGGGGATGTCGCTGCGCAGCGGGTGGTTGATGATCTTGAGCGGCTTGCCGAGCCCGGTGCCCTGGCCCTCGGGCAGCGGCACCTGCACGGTCTGGCCGTGGTACTCGAACTTCTCCTCGCGCTTCCAGATCATCCGGCACGCCTCGATGTACTCCTTGATGCGCACCATCGGCTTCTCGTAGGGCACGCCGTGGAAGCCCTCGACCACCTGCGGCCCCGAGGCGCCGAGACCGAGGATGAACCGGCCGTCGCTCACGTAGTCGCAGCCTGCCGCCGTCATCGCCATCAGCGCTGCAGTGCGCGAGTAGACGTTGACGATGCCGGTGCCGATCTCGACCCGCTCGGTCTTGGCAGCCAGGTAGCCCACCTGGCTGATCGCGTCGAAGCTGTACGCCTCGGCGATCCACACCTGGTCGAGGCCGGCTTTCTCCAGGTCGACCACACGCTGCACCGCCTCTTTGAACCCACCGGCGTAGTTGATCATCATCGAAATCTTCATGGCCCCGACCCTACGACACCCGACGCGCCACCGGCGGATTGAGGTTGCCCGAGCGGAACCCCTCGAGATCGAGCGTGACGTAGCGGTAGCCGCAGGCACGGACCGCCGCGACGACCTCGGCGCGCACGTCGAGCGCCCGTGGCAGCTCGTCGACACCGCGCTCGATGCGCGCCGTGTCGCCGTAGTGCCGCACGCGCAGCTGACGGAACCCGAGCCGACGCAGCGACGACTCGGCCCGGTCGACCTGGCTGAGCAGGCCGACGGACACCTCCGTGCCATAGGGGATCCGGCTCGCGAGGCAGGCCGCTGCCGGCTGGTCCCACGTGCGCAGGCCCATCCGACGCGACGCTTCGCGGATGTCGGCCTTGGTGAAGCCGGCCTCGACGAGCGGGAACCGCGCACCGGCCTCGGCAGCGGCTCGCTGGCCGGGGCGGTGATCGCCCAGGTCGTCGAGGTTGACACCCAGCACCACCGTGGCCCCCTCGGCGGCAGCGATCGGGCCCACCACGTCCATCAGCTCGGCCTTGCAGTGGTAGCAGCGATCGAGGTCGTTCAGCCGGTACGCGGCGCGCTCCATCTCGTGGGTGACGACGGGCGTCCACCGCAACCGCCACTCCTGCGCCAGCGCCCGGCAGTCGGCCTCCTCGTCACCGGCGAGCGACGGGGATACGGCGGTGACCGCGTGGGCACGGTCGCCGAGGACCTCGGCGGCGACCGCTGCGAGGAAGGCACTGTCGGCCCCACCGCTGAACGCGACCACGACCGGTCCGATCCGGTCGAGGACGAGGGTCAGGGCGGCGCGCTTCGCGTCGAGATCGTGCGCAGCAGAGCCGTCGTCCATCCGAGCGACGATAGCGACGACGGAGCCCTCCGCCATCGGCAGCGGTAGCCTCCCCGCCCGTGACGGCCACCGTGTCGCCGACCCCGGCGGTGAGCGCCCCGGGCCACGTCCCGCCCGAGCGGATCGGTGGCCTCGACGGCCTGCGCGGCCTCGCCGTGGCAGGCGTGCTGGTCTACCACCTCTGGCCGGAGGCCCTGCCCGCCGGCTTCCTCGGGGTCACCCTGTTCTTCGCCCTCTCGGGCTATCTGATCACGACGCTGCTGCTCGACGAGCTCGAGCGGCACGGACGTGTGGACCTCCGCGCGTTCTGGGCCCGGCGCCTCCGGCGGCTGATGCCCGCGTCGTGGGTCGTGCTCGCGCTCGTGCTCGGCGTCTGGGCGGCAGCCGGCTGGCTCACCGATGCGCTCCGCCGCGATGTGGTGTGGTCGGCCCTGCACGCCGCCAACTGGCAGCGGATCGTCGACGCCCAGGCCTACGGCGTGTCTCCGGAGGCCTCGCCGCTGATGCACTTCTGGTCGCTGTCGATCGAGGAGCAGTGCTACCTGCTCCTCCCGCTCCTGGCCGCCTGGGCGGGCTCGCGGCGTCGCCTCGGTGTGGTCCTCGGCGCCGGCTTCGTCGGTTCGGTGCTCGCGCTCGTGTGGTGGTGGGCGGACCCGGTGACCACCTACTTCTCGACGTTCACACGTAGTGGGGAGCTGCTCGCCGGCGCGCTGGTGGCCGTCCTCGTGCGCCGCGGGCGCCTGCGCAACAGCGTCGTCGTCGAGGCTGTCGCCGCCATCGGTGTGCTGGGCCTCGTCGTCGCCGCAGCAGCCACCAGCCTCGACGCTGCCGCATACTCACGTGGCGGCCTCCTCGTCGCCGGTGTCGTCGCGGCCGCGACCGTGGCCGCCGTCTCCGCCTCGCCGCGCGTCGCTCGCCTGCTCGACGTGGCGCCCTTGGCGTGGCTCGGCTCGGTCTCCTACGCCGTCTACCTGGTGCACTGGCCGATCCTGGGCGGGCTCGGCGCGGCCGGCGTCGACCCACGCCTCGCGCCATGGCTCACCCTCGTCGTCACACTGCCGCTGGCAGCGGCATCGGGGCGTTTCCTCGAGCGACCGATCCGTTCCGGAGCCCGCCTTCGTCGACGACCGCTGCTGGTGGCTGTTGCTGCGCTCACCCTCCTCGTCGGATCGGCCATGGCCGTGCCCGCCACCTCATCGGCGGTCACGTTCGACAGCGCCCGGGCCACGGAGCTGATCGAACAACGGCGAGCTGCTGTGGCCGCCCGCCCGGCGCCGACGAGCGCACCGGCGGCAGAGGAGCCCGACCCGGCCGGAGCGCCACCGCCGACCTCCGACCCGACCGGTCCGACCCTCGGCGGGCCGGAGCCCACCGTGCCGGCGGGCCCGGTCCGCTACGCGGGGGTGAGCGACTCGACCGGGTTGCCGCTCGTCCTCGGCATCCAGCCCAACGAGCGCTTCGAGGTGAACGGCTGGTGGACGCAGATGGGCTGCCCGGTCGGTCGGGGCGGACGGGTCCGTTCGGCATCGACGGGCACGGCGGGCTGGACCACCGCCGAGAAGGGCTGCAGTTGGGAGAGCGACCTGGCGACGGGCGTCCCACCCGGCTACGTCGACGGCGCGCTCGTGGCGTTCGGCCGGTGGGACGGCGCCGAGCGCCAGATCCCTGCCCTCGGTGACGCGTGGACCACCCTCGACGACCCCGTCCACGAGGCTTGGCTGGGCAGCGAGATGCGTGCGCTCACCGAGCAGTTGCACGGCTCCGGGGTCGACCTCGTCGTGCGGCTGACGCTGCGGCCCGACGACGACCACGCGCCACGGGCGCGGGTCGACGCCTACAACCGCCAGCGCGGAGAGCTCACCGACGAGGTCACCACGGGCCGCGTCGCGGTCATCGACCTCGCCGGCTGGCTGCTCTCGACCGGCGAGCTCGCCCGACTGCTGCCCGATGGGGTGCACGCGACCTACGAGCCGGAGGGAGGAACCGCCGACGAGATCGCGCGCCGGTTCCTGTTCCCACAGCTCGAGCTGCTGCTCGGCGGGTGACCTTCGACCCTTGTGGTCGCGAGGCAGCGATGTGTACGCTGTTCACATGACGGCGACCGGCGACAGCTCCGAGCCCATCCTGCGCTGCTCGGGCCTGCGGCGCAGCTACGGCGAACGGACCGTGGTCGACAGCCTCGACCTCGCCATCGCCCCGGGTGAGACCTACGGCCTGCTCGGCCCGAACGGAGCGGGCAAGACCACCACCATCTCGATGATCGCCGGGGTGCTGCGCGCCGACGCCGGGACGGTGACCGTGTGCGGCGAGCCGATCACCACGACCAGCACGTCCGCCAAGCGCGCGATCGGCCTCGTGCCACAGCAGATCGCCCTGTTCGACGATCTGAGCGCCCGCGAGAACCTGCGCTTCTTCGGCGGGCTCCAGGGCCTGCGCGGCCGACGCCTCGCCGAACGCATCGCCGCGACGCTCGAGATGGTCGGCCTCGCCGACCGCGCGGACGACCGGATCGACACCTTCTCGGGTGGCATGCAGCGCCGGGCCAACATCGCGGTCGGCCTGCTGCACGAGCCTCGGCTCTTGATCCTCGACGAGCCGACCGCCGGCGTCGATCCGCAGAGCCGCAACCAGATCCTCGAGAGCGTCGCCAGCCTGAGCAGCCACGGCATGGCCGTGCTCTACACCACCCACTACATGGAGGAGGCCGAACGGCTGTGCGACCGGGTCGGCATCATCGACGCCGGACGGCTCGTGGCCGAGGGCACCCGACGTGAGCTGGTCGCACGGGTCGGTGAGCATGATCGCCTCACGGTCCGCGGTGACGGCGACCTCGAACGGCTCGCTGCGGTCGCGGACGGGCGGGACGAGGTGGCCTCCGCCCGGCTGATCGCCGTCGACGACGGCGCTCGGGCGCTGGAGGTCGCCACCGATCGGTCGGCAACGACGCTTCCGGCGCTCGCCGCCGCCGCTGCGGACCTCGGCGTGGTGCTGACCGGCATCGAGGTCCACGAACCGAACCTCGAGACCGTGTTCTTGCACCTGACCGGGCGCGCGCTGCGCGACCACGACTGACCGTGCGCGCGCTCGCCGGCATCGCCTCGGTGGAGCTCCGCCGACGCGCGCGCAACAAGTCTGCGCTCATCACCGCAGTCGTCGCCCCACTCGCCATGGCGATCGTCTTCGGGCTGCTCATCGGGGGTGGGGATTCGTTCCGGGCGACCATCGGCGTCGCCGACGAGGACGCCAGCGAGCTGAGCACCAGCTTCGTCGAGGGCCTGCTCGACGCCGAGGACGAGGCGATCACGTTCGTCGCCATCCGGGCCGACGCTGCACGAACAGGTGTCGACGGCGGGGACCTCGCCGCCGCGATCGTGGTCCCCGACGGCTTCGGCGAGCTGGCCACGACCGGGCAGGGGGGAACGATCGAGGTGGTCCGCGACCCGCGCCACGAGATCAGCGCTGCCATCGCCCAGTCCATCGCCGGGACGTTCGCGGACGGCATCTCGACCCGGGCGCTGGCCGCGGTGACGCTGGTCGGCGTCACGGGCGCCGCGCCATCGGCGGACGCACTGGCCGGCCTCGACGAGACCGTGGCGCGGATGACCGAACAGGCTCCCGGCGGGAGCCCGCTCGACGCCACCGCGTACTTCGGCGCGTCGATGTCGATCCTGTTCCTGTTCTTCACCGTGGCCTTCGCCGCTCAGAGCCTCGTCGCCGAACGGTCGTCCGGCGTGCTCGGCAGGGTGCTGGCCACCGGGGCGAGCCCCCGAGCCGTCGTGGGCGGCAAGGTGCTCGCCGTGTGCGCACTGGGTCTGGGCAGCTTCGTCGTGGTCTGGCTCGTCACCACGTTCGCATTCGGTGCGAGGTGGGGCGGCACCGCCGCCGTGCTGGCGACGATGGTCGCCACGGTGGTCGCTGTCGGAGGGGTGGCCACCTTCGTCGCCGGCCTCGCCTCCACCCCGCGCCAAGCCGAGTCCTACGCCTCGGCGACGGCGTTCGTGCTCGCGCTGCTCGGCGGGAACTTCCTGGGTCCGGGCCAGGCGCCGCCACTGCTCGAGCAGCTCTCCCGGTTCACCCCGAACGGGCAGTCGCTGCGGGCCTTCACCGCCGGCGCCAGCGATGGTGCAGGCATCTCCGACATCGCCCCGAACCTGGCCGCGCGCGGCGCCATCGGGCTCGTGTTCGGCGCGATCGGCCTGGTCCGCTCGATGCGTTCGGTGCAGCGATGACCGCTGTGCGACGGTCGCTGGGCTTCGTGCGCGTCGTGATGCGCCAGTTGATCAACGATCGGGCCTCGCTGTTCTTCTTCGTCGTCCTGCCGGTCGTCGTCATCGTGGTGATCGGGTCGAGGTTCGGCATCAGCGGCGGCGGGCTGAACTTCGGGGTCGTGGGCGCTGCGGGCTCCACCACCCGTGACGCCATCGAGGCGTCGATCGACGCCACGGACGGTGTCGTGGTCGAGGCGTTCGACGATGTGGAGCAGGCCGCGCAGCAGGTCCGACGGCAAGCACTCGCCGCCGTCGTGGTCCTGCCGGACGACCTCGACCGTCGCGTCCTCGACGGTACGGCCGAGATCGTCGTGATGGCCGAGCAGGGGTCGGCGACGCGGCTGGTCGCGAACGATGTGGTGCGCGCCGCCGTCAGCGCGGCCACGGGTGTCACCGACGCAGCGCGGTTCGTCGCCGCGACCGCGGCGGTGCCCCTCGACGAGGCCGTCGAGGCAGCGGTCGGCGTCGAGCCGAGCGTGGCCGACACCGAGGTCGCGGTCATCGACGTCGGCACTCCGAGCCGCAGCGAGCTCAGCCAGTTCTCGCTGACCGCTCCCCAGAACCTGGTGCTGTTCGTGTTCATCAACTCGCTCGCGGGCGCAGCCAGCCTCGTGTCGATGCGTCGGCGCGGCGTGCTGCGTCGCGTGCTGGCCGGGCCGACGAGCACCTCACAGGTGATCACGGGGTTGGCCGCAGCCTGGTTCGTGCTCGCTCTGTTCCAGTCGGCGATCGTGCTCGCCGTGGGCCGTGTGGCCTTCGGCGTCGACTGGGGTGATCCGGTCGCAGCCACGGCGCTCACCGTGGCGTTCGCGCTGGTCGGCGCAGGCGCAGGGCTGCTCGTCGGCGCGGTCTTCGACGACCCCGATCGGGTGTCGGCCGCCGGGCCTCCCATCGGCGTCCTCCTCGGGGCGCTCGGGGGGTGCATGGTGCCCCTCGAGGTGTTCCCGGCAGCGATGGAGACCGTCGCCCGGGCCACCCCCCACTACTGGGCGATGAGCGCCTGGCAGCAGCTGATCTTCGACGGGGACGGGGTCGGGGCGATCGTCGGCCATCTCGCCGTGCTGCTGGCCGTCGCCACCGCGTTGCTCGTGCTCGCCGCCGCTCGCCTGCGCCGCTCGATCGCCGCCTGAGGGGGCCTCGGCGACCGTGCCGGTCGGCACCCCGACGCGAGCGCATCAGCCCGTGACCTTGCCGCTCCGATCGAGCGAGGCTCGTGGCACCCGGTCGTGCGCCGACCGTGGCCGATCGACGAGGAGGAGCCCATGAACATCCACGCCCGAGTCGGTGACCAGATCGTGGTCGACAGCGATCAGCTCGGCCACCCGCCCCGCAAGGGTGAGGTGATCGAGGTGCTCGGCGAGGTCGAGACACGGCACTACCGCGTGCGCTGGGACGACGGCCACGAGTCGATCTTCTTCCCCGGCTCGAGCTCGCACGTCGTCCACCCCGGCACCCGGCATCTCAGCTGATGCCTGTCGGGGGCGACGACGTCACGACGACGGCGCGTGCGCCCGGCTGGTGCGGTGCGACGGCGCCGCCGTCGCCTCGATGAGCAGCAGCCGCGCGGCCGGCCCCGACACCGTCCGGTGACGGTGCGGCACCTCGGACGGGTAGGACGCGAAGTCACCGGCGCCGAGCAGCTGCACCTCACCGGCGAGGTCGAGCTCGACCTGGCCGGCCACGACGTAGACCGCCTCGAAGCCCGGGTGGCTCCACGCCTGCTCGAACTCGGCGGGCAGGCCGGTGAACTCGAGCACGTGGAACGGGGCCTCGCCGGGCAGCAGCAGCCTGGCGACCGCGGCGCCACCACCGTCGAGCACGGGGACGTCGGCCGAACCGTGACGCACCAGCGTCGGGCCGGCACCAGCGGCCGACGGCGCACGGAACAGCGCCTGGGGCGTGGTGTCGAGGGCGCGCGCCAGGCGGAACACGGATTCCATCGACGGCCGCGCCCTGCCGGTTTCCACCTGTGACAGGAACGGCTGCGACAGCTCGCAGCGAGCGGCGAGCTCGACCAGTGTGAGCCCGCGCTCGTGGCGCAGGTCGCGCAGCGCACGTCCGAGGTGCTCGAAGCCGTCACCCGGCGGTGCAGCCGCGCCGGTGTGCTCGCTCACGCTCACGAGACGAGCGGAAGGACGTCCTCTTTGAAGCGCGCCATCTGTTCGACGGCCTTCGAGTAGGAGTCGCCGATGAGGTGCGGGAACAGTGTGAGGTGATCGAAGCCGAGGAGCGCCTTGAGGTCCGACACCTGTTCGGCGACCTCTTCGGGCGAGCCGACGAGCATGATGTTCTGGTCACGGGACTGCTCGAGCGTCGGGATCAACCCGGCGTCGGCCGGACGGCCGCCTTCACCCATGTAGCCACGGCTCCAGCCGTAGGGGCCGAGGAACTTCCAGAACTCGTCGTGGCCGGCGCGAGCGGAGCGCATCGCCTCTTCGTGGGTGTCCTCGACGCGCACCATGCGCACGAGCATCCGCTTCTCCCCGCTGCCGAGGGTCACGCCGTGGTGCTGCTCGTAGATCTCGCCGTAGCGATCCCACATCCGCTTGATGAACATCGGGTGCTGGTTCCAGAACACGGCGCCATGGCCCACGACGGGCACGTAGTCGAGCGTCGGCGGGCTGGTGACCGCCTGCCAGATCTCGTAGGGGTAGATCGGCCGCGGGATGAGCGTGATGTCCTGCACCGTCGACCCACGGTCGGGGATGCCCGGCACCGGGATCTGGAAGAACTTGCCCTGGAACGAGAAGCGCTCCTGGCTGAGCGCCCGACGGACGATCTCCATCGCCTCTTCGAACCACTCGCGGTTGTGGGCGTCGTCGGACTGCGCCTCGGGGTTGTCGTACGACCCGACCGACACGGCGTCGGGGTTGAGGTGGAGCAGCTCACGCGGCACCGTGCCGCGGCCGACACCCAGCACGGCACGGCCGCCGGAGATGTTGTGCAGCGTGGCGAAGTCCTCGGCGAGGCGCAGCGGGTGCCACTGCGGGACGACGTTGAACATCGCCCCGAGCTTGATGTGTTGGGTCTTGGCCGCGATCCACATGGAGATGAGCAGGCCGTTGGGGATGACCTCGTAGCCCTCGTACTGGAAGTGGTGCTCGGTCGTCCAGAAGCTGTCGTAGCCCAGCCTGTCGGCGGCGATCCCGGCTTCGACGTAGTCGAGCGTCGCCTTCCAGCACTCCTCGTTGCTGTACCGGCGGTCCATCGGGTTGGGCAGGCCCGCCCCGGCGTCGTTCATCTCGACGCCCCCGAACAGGAAGGCTCCCAGTTTGATGTCGCCCATCGTCGCTCCCTTCTCACGGTTCACGTCTCACGGTTCACGGCCGTGGCCGCCGCCGCCCGGGGTGTCGCCGTGAGACGACGGAGCGCGCAGCTGGCCGTGCCATGGACAGTACCAGTCGATATTGATGGTGTCGATATCCCTCGACCGGTCGCCGGGCACGGCCTCGGACCACCGCTGGCCGGCTGGCTCCTACACTTCGGCCATGGCACTCGAGATCGAGCCCAGCGGACAGGCGTGCGGGGCGCTCGTGCACGGCGTCGACCTGTCGGGCGAGCTGTCCGATGAGCTCATCGCCGAGATCCGTGCCGCGTGGCTCGATCACCTCGTGGTGGCCTTCCCCGATCAACACCTCGACCACGACCAGTTCGAGCAGGTCGCGCTCCGCTTCGGCACGTTCGGCGAGGACCCCTACCTGCGCGGCCTGCCCGACCATCCGCACATCGTCGAAGTGCGCCGCGAGGCCGACGAGCAGACACCGATCTTCGCCGACAACTGGCACTCGGACTGGAGCTTCCTGCCCACGCCCCCGTCGGCGACGATGCTCTACGGCGTCGTGATCCCGCCGACGGGCGGCGACACGCTCTACGCGAACCAGCACCTCGCCTACGACACGCTCGATCCGGAGCTGCGCGAGCGGGTGGAGGGGCTGATGGGCGTGCACTCGGCGCGCCGCGGCTATGCGCCCCAGGGCCGCTACGGCAAGGACGACGTCGGACGGTCGATGGACATCGTCTGGTCGGAGTCGGCGATGGAGACCCAGCTGCACCCCCTGGTGCTCACCCATCCCGAGACCGGGCGCAGGGCGCTGTTCGTCTCCCCCGGCTACACCATCGACATCGACGGCCTGCCACGCGACGAGGCTCAGGCTCTCTTGTGGGACATCTACGCGCACATCGGCCGTGACGAGTTCGTCTATCGCCACCGCTGGAGCGAGGGCATGGTCACCATGTGGGACAACCGTGCCGTCGTGCATGCTGCGACCGGCGGCTACGAGGGCCATCGGCGCCTGCTGCGGCGGATCACCATCGCCCCGCGCTGACCCGTACTGGGCTGCACTGGGCCGAACGGCCCATTCGACCCGTCGTCGCATCCCTTCCGGAACAGGCTCTCCGCGCACCCCACTACGGTGGGATCGTCAAGGGGGTGTCAATGCGTCACCATCGATCCTCACGTTGCGTGGCCGTGGCAAGCCTGGTCGCGTGCGCGTGTGTGGCAGCAACGGTCGTCGGGCCAGCTCCGAGCCTGGGCGCACAGGCGAGCGGTGTCGAGGACACCTTCGGGCGCGCCGTCACCGGGGGCTGGGGCACCGCCACGGTCGGTGGTGCCTACACCCTCGACGAAGCATTCGCCTTCTCCGTGGACGGCTCGGCCGGTCGAGTGTCGATCGGGCGCGGCGAGGACCGCCGCGCCTTGCTCGCCGCCAACCTCGGCGATGTCGACGCGTCGGTGCGTCTGCGCTTCCAGACCATCCCCACCACCGGCAGCGGCGCCTACGTCGCGCTCGGTCTGCGCACCGCGGCCAACGGCAACGAGTACCGCGCTCGGATCCGGGCGCTGCCGGGCGGAGTCGCCCGGATCAGCATCGTGCGGGTCGTCGGCTCCACCCAGGCGGTCACGGCGATCGGCCCCGAGGTGCAGCTGCCCTTCACCGCCACGGCCGGCACCTGGTACCGGATGCGGGCCTCCGTGACCGGCACCACCGAGGTGGTGCTGCGCCTCAAGGCATGGCCGAGCACCTCGACCGAGCCTGCGTGGCAGCTGTCCACCTCCGATCGCACGGCGGCCCGTCTCACCGCTCCGGGGGGCACCGGGCTGTGGTTCTACGTCTCGAGCGCCGGGGCCACGACGGAGGCGCTCGTCGACGACCTCACGGCGACCAGCCTCGCCCCACCTCCACCACCCACGACCACGACGACGGCGCCGACCACGACGACGACCGTGGCGCCCACGACGACCACCGCACCGACGACGAGCACGCCGTCGACCAGCACGACCACCACCAGCTCGACCACGACCACGACGACGACCACGACACCGGTCGCCACCACGACCACGACGACCGTGGTGCCGCCGCCCGCGGCAGGCCCGCGGGCCGACTTCGCCTACGGCGCCGCCGCCCTGCGCGTCGAGTTCGACGCATCGGCCAGCACCGGCGAGGGGCTCTCCTACGACTGGGACTTCGGCAACTGGACGTCGGGCAGCGGTGTGCGCACGAGCTTCACCTACGCCACACCGGGCACCCGTGGTGTGCGCCTCACCGTCACGGACCGCTTCGGCCGATCGTCGACGGTCGTGAAGCAGGTGACGGCCGCCGTAGCCGGCGCGTCGCTGCCGCTCCGGTACACGTTCGATGCTGCCGCAGCGGACCAGCTCGTCGTGGCGACATGGGGGTCCGACACCAACCCCGGCACGATCACCGAGCCGCTGGCCACACTGTCGCAGGCGATCAGCCGGGTGAGCCCCGGCCGGCTCACCACGATCGTGGTGCGCGGCGGCCTCTATCGCGAGGGCAACCTGCGCATCCCCTCGGACAAACGGGTGCGCATCGTCGGCTTCCCGTACGAGGTGCCTGTGTTCAACGGTGCAGCGCCTGTCACGCAGTGGACGCCGAGCGGGTCGCTCGTCTCGACCCCCTACCAGCCCCAGCCGGTCACCGACGGCAGCGGCATCCCGTTCTCGACCGGCACCCTGGGCCTCAACCCGCCCTACGTCGGCCGCTTCCCCGACCAGGTCTGGGTGGGCGACGCGATGCTGCGCCAGGTCCTCAACCGGAGCGAGGTGCGCGACGGCACGTTCTGGGTCGACCGCGCCGCCCAGCGCGTGTTCATCACCGCCGCCGACGCGCAGTCGGGGTCCGTCGAGGTGTCCGCCCGCGACCAGTTCGTCCGCATCTCCGGCGCCGGCTCGTCACTCGAGGGCCTGCGAATCATGCGCTTCTCGAACTCCGCCGACGACTACGGCGTGATCTTCGTCGACCCGACGGCCCACGGCACCACGTTGCGCCACATCGAGGTCCTCGACGCAGCGTTCCAGGCGATCCAGTACTCCGGCGACGAGGACCGCAAGGTCATCGTGCGCGGCGCCACGCTCGAGCACGTCACGATCGACCGACCCAACTGGATGGGCGTGTCGGCGACCCTCGTCGACGACCTCACGATGCGCTGGGTGCGGATCACGAGGAACGACCCGCACGACGAGTTCTACCGGTTGCCGCAGTCCGGGGCGCTGAAGACCTCGCGCACGCGCAACATCGTGGTGGCCGACAGCCTCATCGCCGACAACAACGGCGACGGCCTGTGGTTCGACCAGAGCAGCGCCAACGTCACGATCATCGGCAACCGGATCGTGGGCAACACCGGCTGGGGTGTCTTCTTCGAGCTCTCGGACGGCCTGCTGATGGCTGACAACTACGTCCGCTCCCAGGGTGGCGGCCGGGCGCTCATCGTGGCCGGCGCAGGTGGGGCGAAGATCGTCAACAACACTCTCATCGGTGGCACCGAGCCGATGGGCGCCTTCCCCGACAACCGATCCAAGCCGGGGTGCGCGGACCCGGCTCAGCCGTTGTGCGCCAACTCCTACCCGAGCGACCGCGACACGGTGCGGCCGCTCCCGCCGACGCTCGACTGGATGCCACGCATCGACCTGATGCTCAACAACATCATCGCCCACCCGACCCAGAACGGCTACTGCGGGGCCGTGGTGGCGATGTGCGTCACCGAGTGGAACCTCGAGGCGCTGCGGCCGATCCAGACGATCTTCCACCAGGCCGAGCCGGCCCGTGGCATCCCGCGCACGGTGGTCGACGGCAACGTGTACGTGTCGAGCACGGGCATGCTGTTCGGCACACCGATCGGCGACTTCCCCACCCTCGCCGCCTTCGTCGAGGCGATGGGTCGGCCGCCGGTGTCGCGCGACATCGAGCAGCGCGGCCGGTCGGGACCCGGCCTGGTGAACGCCGACGGCACCCCCACCGCCGCGCTCGCCGCCGCGCACGGCACAGCTGTCCCGGTCCCGAACGCGGGAGCGCTCGACCGCCTGCCACCGGGCACGACCCGCTTCGGTTCGCTGCGCGCGCCGGGCTGATCGCCCGACCACCGAACGCTCAGAGCACGGCTTCGATGAGGCGCGGGCCGCGCTCGCGCATCGCCACTGCGAACGCATCGTCGAACGCCTCGAGCGTGTCGACGCGCACCGCCTCGACGCCCATGCCGCCGGCGAGTTGCACCCAGTCGAGGGCGGGGTTGCCGATGTCGAGCATCGACAGCGCTCCCGGGCCGGCGGCCGCGCCGACGCGCATCAACTCGATGTTCAAGATGGCGTAGCTGCGGTTCGCGAACATCACCGTGGTGACGTCGAGCCCCTCGCGAGCCTGGGTCCACAGCGCCTGCGGGGTGTACATCGCGCCACCGTCGCCGTGGAGGCAGACCACCTTGCGGTCGGTGCAGGCCACTGCGGCGCCCGTGGCGAGCGGCAGTCCCTGGCCGATGGACCCACCGGTGAGCGACAGCACGTCGTGTGGCGCGGCGGTCGCCAGCGCGAGTGCCGGGCCGAGCGCCGAGGTGGCGGCCTCGTCGGAGACGATCGCCCCCTCGGGGAGGTGGCGGGCGATGCTGCGCCCGATGCCGAACTGGTCCCATCGGCCCGACGGACCGTCGGCCACCTGATGCGCGGCCACGTTCAGACCTTCGTGCGGGGCGCCGAGCGCGTCCGCCACGGCGCCGAGCGCCGCCACACCGTCCTCGTGAGGGTGGGCGAGCGTGGTGATGGCACAACCCTCGGGTGAGCACCAGCTGGCCTTGCCCGGGTAGGCGAAGAAGGCGACCGGCGCGGTGGAGCCCACCAGGATCAACTGCTCGACCGAGGCGAGGGTGTCGACGAGCTGCTCCGCGAAGTAGGGCAGGCGCTCGATCACCACGCGTCCGGCACCACGCTCGAGACGTGGGGCGAACGTGTCGCACAGCAACCGCGCACCCGAAGCGGCGGCGATGCGCCCGGCCGCGAGCAGCCCCTCCCCCTGCAGTGCTGCGCCGCGGAGCAGCAGCGCCGTGGACCGACCGTTGCGCAGCGCATCGACCGCCACCCGCACGGCGTCGTCGCCAACGGGCGCCGGTCCCTGGACGGGCAGCGGCGGGGCGCTCGGCCCGGCCTCGAGCCAGGCCACGTCGGCGGGCACGATGAGCGTGGCGATCTGGCCGGGTGCCTGGCGGGCGGCCTGCACCGCACGCGCCCCGTCGGCGGCGATCCGGCCAGGACTGGTGGAGGCATGCACCCACGTCGACACCGGCCGGGCGAAGCCGACGATGTCGGACGACAGCGGCGCGTCGTACTGCAGGTGATAGGTGGCGTGGTCACCGACGATGTTGACGATCGGCGTGGCAGCCCGGCGGGCGTTGTGCAGATTGGCGAGGCCATTGGCCAGCCCGGGCCCGAGGTGGAGCAGCGTGGCCGCCGGGCGGCCGGCCATGCGACCGTAGCCATCGGCCATCCCGGTGACGACGCCTTCGAACAACCCGAGCACCGGACGCACGCCCGGCACACGGTCGACGGCCGCCACGAGGTGCATCTCCGACGTGCCGGGGTTGGCGAACACGGTGTCGATCCCTGAGTCGACCAACGTCCGCAGCAGGCTCTCGGCTCCGTTCACGATGCATCCCTCCTCCGCGCTGCACAGGCGCGGGCGCCACCGTAGCGGGGCGTCAGGCGAAGGGGCCCACCTCACCGTCGCGGCCGATGGCGCCCACTGACAGCTGCTCCCCCGCGGCGGCAGCGAGCCGGACTTCACCGTTCGCAACCAGATGGCGCTCGCCGAGGCGGCGACCGCGACGTCCCGCACCATGACCGCCCTGCTGGGCGCAATCGCCGGCATCTCCCTGCTCGTCGGCGGCATCGGG
>DAINND010000002.1:19530-40703 GCA_036736065.1 Ilumatobacteraceae bacterium | reverse complement strand
GGAGTCCCCCGTGCGTTACTTGGGCGGTCGGGTGCTGGCGCGCCTCGTGCTCGTCCACTCCGTTCTCGCTGCGCGACGCAGCGCGACCGGTGAGATCACCACCGCCTCACTGCCGAGCATCCTCGGCAACCGCATCACGGGCGGCGCGGCCCGTCCGCCCCGCCCGGCCGTCGACGCCAGCTCCCATCCGCTGGCGGTCGCGTTCGACGAGCTGTGCGCCCGACTCGGCGCGGCCGATCCGACGGCGCTGTCCGACGAACAGCTGGTGACCCTGCGCGAGGAGCTCGGCCGTTTCGAGCGCGACCGCTCGAGCGAGCGCCAGGCCCTGTTCAGCCGGCTCGACGCGCTGAGCGCGGAGCTCGTCCATCGCTACCGCGAGGGCGAGGCCGACATCGAGGGCCTGCTCACCGACGGTTGACCCGTTCGGGGCACCGGTCGGGAATGAGGGCCGGGAGGGTAGGGTTGTGCTCCCTGTGCAGCGCCTGGCCGTGCTCTCGCTCCACACGTCGCCGCTCGCCCAGCCGGGCTCGGGCGACAGCGGTGGCATGAACGTCTATGTGCGCGAGCTCACCTCGGCCCTCGCCCAGTCGGGCGTCGAGTGCACCACCTACACGCGAGCGACGTCGTCGCGTCAGCCCGAGGTGGTGCACGTCGAGCCGAACCATCGGGTCGTGCACGTGCCCGCAGGGCGGTTCGACCTGCGCAAGGAGGACCTGCCGGGCGTGGTCGACGAGTTCACCGACCGCGTCGCCGACCACCTCTCCGGGCGGTTCCCCGCCGAGGTCGTGCACGCCAACTACTGGCTGAGCGGCCAATCGGCGCACCGTCTCAAGCACGACCTCGGACTTCCCTTCGTCACCACGTTCCACACGCTGGCCCGGGTCAAGGCCGAGGGCGGTGACCACGAGCCGCCCCTGCGCGAGGAGGTCGAGCAGCAGATCATCTCATGTGCCGAGGCCATCTGCGTGAGCTGTGTCGAGGAGGCCGAGCAGTTCCGCCGCCTCTACGGCGATCCGCCGGGGCGGATCGAGATCGTCGCCCCGGGGGTCGAGCACGCGTTGTTCGCGCCGGGTCTGCGCGCCGGGGCGCGCACGGCGCTCGGCCTGCCCGACGACGTCCCGGTGCTGCTGTTCGTCGGCCGGATCCAACCGCTGAAGGGCCCCGACCTCGCCGTGCGCACGCTCGCCGCCCTCGCGTCCGGACGGGGTGGCCGTCGTGACGCCCTGCTGCTCGTCGTCGGCGGTGCGAGCGGCCGCGAGGGCGATCACGAGGTGGAGCGGTTGCTCGACCTCGTCGACGACCTCGGCCTGGCCGAGCAGGTGCGCTTCGTCCCACCGCAGCCGCACCACATCCTGTCGACCTACTACCGCGCTGCCGACGTGGTGCTGGTGCCGAGCCGCAGCGAGAGCTTCGGCCTCGTGGCGCTCGAGGCGGCCGCCTGCGGCGTGCCCGTGGTGGCCAGCGCGGTCGGTGGGCTGCGCAGCCTGGTCGACCATGCCGACTCCGGGTTCCTGGTGGCCGAGCGCGACCCCGAGGAGTTCGCCGCCCATGTGCGCCACCTGCTCGACGATCCGCTCGCGGCGATCACGATGGGTGCCCGCGCCGCGCAGCGCGCCAAGCGCTACCGCTGGAGCCTGGCTGCGGCCGGGCTGCGCCGCACCTACGACGACATCGCTTCGCGTGCACTGGTGGCCTGCGGATGACCGACATCTTCGACGGCGCCGCGCTCGCCGCGTTCGAGCGGCAGATCGACGAGTGGTTGGGCGGCTTCCGGGCGACGAACCCGGCCATCGAGGCGATCGACCGTGGCGATGGCGACGAGTTGCGCTGGTACGTGCGCATGCGTGGCGAGCAGAAGGAGCACACGACGGTGTGGCTGTCGCTCGGCCAGCGCACGCTGCGCTACGAGACCTACGTGATGCCTGCGCCCGAGGAGCACCACGCCGAGGTCTACGAGCAGGCGCTGCGGCGCAACACCCGGTTGGTGGGGGCGCACTTCGCGATCGGCATCGAGGACGCGCTGTTCCTGCGCGGTGAGCTGCCGCTCACGGCGCTGTGCGAGAGCGAGCTCGATCGGATCATCGGGTCGCTCTACGCGTATGTCGAGCAGAGCTTCCCGGCGCTGATCCGCCTCGGCTTCGCCAGGCGCTTCGCGGCGCTCGAGGCCGAGGCTGACGCCGCCGTCGAAACTGGGGCAGCGACTGCCGACGACGCCGCCGATCGGGGCTGATTTCCGTTCGGCCCTGCCGCGTGGTCCTCAGTGCTCGGGCACGGGTGGGCCGGGTGGATCGGGGAAGACACAGCCGTCCCACCCGTGCAGCGCGGTCGGGTCGGGGGCGTAGGCTCGGGGCATGGACGTGCAGCTCGCGATGATCGGCGGCGGCAACATGGGTGCAGCGCTGGTGGGCGGGCTGCTCGCTGCCGGCTCCGTGGCCCCCGGTGAGGTGGCCGTGGTCGAGGTGCTCGCCACCCGCCGCGACGAGCTGGCCGAGGCATTTCCCGGAGTGCACGTCACCGACGAGGTGCCGCAGTGCGCCGCTGCCGTCATCGCCGTCAAGCCGCACGACGTCCCTGCAGCCACCGCGCAGGCGGTCGCGGCCGGGGCGCGCCGAGTGCTGTCCATCGCTGCAGGGGTGTCGATCACTGCGCTCGAGGCGGCGGCCGGTCCCGGCGTGGCGGTGGTCCGCTCGATGCCGAACACCCCGGCGCTCGTCGGCGAGGGGGCGGCGGCGTTGGCCGGCGGCACGACGGCTGACGAAGCCGACCTGGCCTGGGCCGAGGAGATCCTCGGCGCGGTCGGCACCGTGGTGCGCGTGCCCGAGCACCAACTCGACGCAGTGACAGGCCTTGCCGGATCCGGACCGGCCTACCTGTTCCTCGTGGCCGAGGCCCTCGTCGAGGCCGGGGTGCTCGCCGGGCTGAGCCGCCCGGTGGCGAGCGCGCTCGTCGAGCAGCTCTTCGTCGGCTCGTCGGCGCTGCTCGCCCAGCGTGGCGACCCTGCGGCGCTGCGGGCCATGGTCACCTCACCCGGGGGCACCACGGCGGCGGGGCTGCGCGCGCTCGAGACCGCCGGCGTGCGTGCCGCGATGCTCGAGGCCGTGATGGCGGCGACGGCGCGCAGCCGCGAGCTCGGCCGCTGACCGGCGACGTCGCCCTCGGGAATCACACCGCTGTCATTCACGGAAACGATTTTCGGCCTTTTTCGACGTGACCCTTTTCTCACCGGCGGGGACGTGTCTAACATGACACCTGCGATACGACACCCCGTTCCTCGGAGCGGGAGTCGCGCCCGAGACGGGCTGCGCCGAACGGGTTGGTGCCATCGGGGGGTTGGCACCGACCCGTTCGCATTTTTTGTCCCGTCCGCTTCGTCCCGTGCGGACCGGACCCCACCGGTAGCGTGGCCCTCATGGCACGGCGCTTCGAGACGGTCAGCTTCCTCACCGACTACGGCACCCGTGACGAGTTCGTCGGCGTGGTCAAGGCCGTCATCCGTGACCTCGCGCCGCACGTGACGGTGCTCGACCTCACCCACGAGGTCGTCCCGTTCGACGTGCGCGGCGGCAGCCTGACGCTCGCCCGCTCCATCGGGTACCTGCCGGAGGGCGTGGTGCTCGCCGTGGTCGACCCCGGAGTGGGCACCGACCGGCGTTGCATCGCGGTCGAGGTGGCCGGTGGCGCCGGGGTGCTCGTCGGGCCGGACAACGGCCTGCTGGCACCGGCCGGCGCCATGGCCGGCGGCGCCGAGCGGGCGGTGGTGCTCACCAACCCGGACTATCAGCTCCCGGCGCCGGGGGCCACCTTCGCCGGCCGCGACGTGTTCGGCCCGGCCGCAGCCCATCTGTGCAACGGCGTCGCCCTCTACGAGCTCGGCGACCCGATCGAGCCGGACCTCCTGCTGCCCGGTGTGGTGCCGCTCAGCCGCGAGGAGGCCGGTGTGCTGATGTGCGAGGTGCTGTGGGTCGACCGCTTCGGCAACTGCCAGCTCAACGTCGACCTCGGCGAGGTGGGCGCGTTCGCGCTCGGGGCGGATGCGGCATCCGGGCTCCCTCCGGGCGGTGTGCAGGTGCGCGTCGCCGTCGGCGACCCCGCCGCACCGGTCGTCCGCGTGGCCAGGGTGACGGGCACGTTCGCCGACATCCCCGGTGGTGCGGTGGGCCTGGTGGTCGACTCCTACGGGATGCTCGCCCTCGCGCTCGACCGACGCTCTGCAGCCGATGAGCTGGGTGTCGCCGCAGGCGACCAGGTCACCATCTCGCGGCTCGACGACGGCGCTGTGGAAGCGGCCGTCTCCAGCCCGGTCAGCCTGCGTCCGACCCGTTCGCCTTGAGTCGCAGGTGGGGTAGCCTGGCCCGGATGCGCCCTGCCACCACACTGACGATCGGACTGCTGCTCGGACTGATCTTCGTGGCCGGCATCGTCGCGCTCGTTCGCCTCTGACATCTGGGTGCTCGCATGAACCTCGCCCATCTCATCGACGACCATCCGGCCGATCACGTCGCGATCATCAGTCGTAGCCGTCCCACCACCTACGGCGCACTGCGCGACCAGGTGGCCCACCTGCGCGGCGGCCTCGCCGGCCTCGGTGTCGGCGCCGGCGACCGGGTCGGCATCGTGTGCAGCAACGGTCGCTACTTCGTCGACACCTACCTCGCCGTGCTCGGCCTCGGTGCGGTGGCCGTGCCACTCAACCCCATCGGCGCCGCGCCGGAGATCCAGCGCGAGCTCGCCGCTGTCGAGGCGAGCGTGGTCGTCGTCGATGCTGCGGGCCTCGCCACGTGGCGCGCCGTCGATGTCGGCACGCTGCCCTCGCTCCGGGCCGTCGTCAGCACCGAGGGCGACATCCCCGGCGCCGTGGCGTTCGCCGACCTGCTCACCGCCGAGCCCGTGCCGATCGTCGACGTGGAGCCGGACACCGTGGCCGTCCTGATGTTCACCAGCGGCACCGCGGGGGCGCCTCACGCGGCGATGTTGAGCCATGGCAACCTGCTCGCCAACCTCGAGCAGAGCCGCTCGTCGGGCAACGGGATCGTCCCTGACGACGTGGTCTACGGCGTGCTGCCGATGTTCCACATCTTCGGTCTGAACGTCGTGCTCGGCCAGACCCTGTTGAACGGGGCGACGGTCGTGCTCGTCCAGCGCTTCGACCCGTCCACGGCGCTCGACACCATCCGCGACCGGCAGGTGACGGTCGTGCCCGGCGCTCCGCCCATGTGGGTCGCCTTCTCCGCGTTCGACTCGGCGCCGGCCGACAGCTTCGCCACGGTGCGCTTGGCGCTCACCGGTGCTGCGGCGATGCCCGAGGAGGGGATGCGACGCGTCGAGGACCGGTTCGGCCTGGTGCTGCGCGAGGGCTACGGGCTCACCGAGGCGGCCCCGGTGGTCACCAGCTCGGCGGGCATCGAGGCGCGCTACGGCTCGGTGGGCAAGGTGCTGAGCGGCATGGAGGTCCGCTTGGTCGACGAGTCCGGCGACGATGTGGCGGTCGGCGAGGCGGGCGAGGTGTGGGTCCGCGGCCCCAACGTGTTCCAGGGCTACTGGCGCGAGCCCGAGCTGAGCGCCAAGGTGGTCACCGCCGACGGGTGGTTGCGCACGGGTGACATCGCGACCGTCGACGCCGACGGCTACCTCTACATCACCGATCGCGCCAAGGACCTGATCATCGTCAACGGGTTCAACGTCTTCCCGGCCGAGGTCGAAGAGGTGCTGCGCGAGCACCCCGCCGTCGCCGAGGTCGGTGTGATCGGCGTGGCCCATCCGCTCACCGGTGAAGCCGTCAAGGCCTTCGTCGTGCTGCAGCCCGGTGCCGATCTCGACGAGGAGCAGCTGATCACCTGGTGCGGCGATCATCTCGCTCGCTACAAGTGCCCGAACAAGGTCCTGTTCGTCGAGCAACTGCCGCGCAACGTGAGCGGGAAACTGCTGCGGCGCGAGCTGGTCTGAGCGTTCGCGACGTGTGACGGCTGTCCGGCCCAAAGCCGCCCGACCGGCTTTGTGAACGTGTGCACGAGTGTCTAGCGTTGCGGCCATGCCGGTCGAACGCCCCCGTCGTCGGATCCCTGAAGCGACCGTGGCGCGCCTCCCGGTGTACCTGCGGATCCTGGCCGAGCAAGCCGAGCTCGAGGTCGAGCGCATCTCGTCGGACCGCCTCGCCGAACTGGCCGGGGTCAACGCCGCCAAGGTGCGCAAGGACTTGAGCTACCTGGGCAGCTATGGCACCCGCGGCGTCGGCTACGAGGTCGCCTTCCTCGTCTACCAGATCCGTCGTGAGCTCGGCCTCACCCACGACTGGCCCGTCGTGATCGTCGGCGCCGGCAACCTCGGCCAGGCCCTCGCCGGCTACGGCGGCTTCGGTGAGCGCGGCTTCCCGGTGGCCGGCGTCGTCGACGTCGATCCGGCCAAGATCGGCACCGTCCTCGGTGGGGTGCGGGTCCGCCACATCGACGAGTTGTCGCAGATCGTCCAGTCCCGCCGCGTGAGCATCGGCGTGGTGGCCACGCCGCCCGCGGCAGCCCAGGACGCTGCCGAGCGGCTCGTGCGTGCCGGGGTGACGAGCATCTTGAACTTCGCTCCCGTGGTGCTCACCGTGCCCCGCTCGGTCGAGGTGCGCAAGGTCGACCTCGCCGTCGAGTTGCAGATCCTCAGCTACCACGAGCAGCGCCGCAGCGACGGCCAGCTCCGTTCGGTCGGCAACACTGGTAGTTCCCGCAGTGTGAGCGCGTAAGGTTCTGGACGTATGTCGGTTCTCGTCATCGGGGTCAACCACCGCACCGGACCTCTCGCGCTGCTCGAGCGCGTGGCCGTGGCGCCGGTCGACCTGCCGAAGGCGATTGCTGGCCTCGTGAGCCGGGCCAACGTGCGCGAAGCGGTGGTGCTGAGCACCTGCAACCGCACCGAGGTCTACGCGGTCGCCGAGCGCTTCCACGGCGCCTACGCCGATGTGCGCGACTTCTTCTGCGAGCTCGGTGGCATCGACCCCGACGAGTTGCACCCGCACCTCTACAGCGAGCACGACGATGCCGCTGTCGCCCATCTGTTCGACGTGGCGTGCGGTCTCGACTCGGCGGTGCTCGGCGAGACCGAGATCGTCGGCCAGGTCCGTTCGGCATGGGAAGTCGCCCAGGCCGAGGGCGGGGCTCGTTCCACGCTCAACCTGCTGTTCCGCCATGCGCTCGAGACCGGCAAGCGGGCTCGCACCGAGACGGGGATCAGCCGTTCCACCGCGTCGGTGAGCCATGCCGCGGTCGAGATGGCCGCCGCGCGCCTCGGATCGCTCGCCGGGCGGAAGGTCGTCGTGCTCGGCGCCGGTGGCATGGGCGAGGGTGTCGCCGTTGCCCTGGTCGGCGCAGGAGCCACCGACATCCGGGTCACCAACCGCACCCACGAGCGCGCCGTCGACCTCGCGGCCCGGGTGGGCGGCACCGTGGTGCCCATCGCCGAGCTGGCCAGGCTCGTCGCCGACACCGATGTGCTGGTCACCTGCAGCGGTGCCGGCACCGTGGTGGTCGCCGCCGCGATGGTGGCGACGGCGCGCCTCGACCGCTCCGACCCGTTGCTCATCGTCGACATCGCCGTGCCGCGCAACGTCGACGGCCTCGTCGCCGAACTGCCCGGGGTGACCCTGCTCGACCTCGACGACCTGCGCGACTGGGCGGCACGAGGCATCGCCCAGCGGGCCCACGAGACCGAGCACGTCCGCCGGATCGTGCGCGAGGAGCTCGAGCGGTTCACCGTCGACGTCACCTCGCGTCAGGCAGCTCCGCTCGTCGCGCAACTGCACGAGCACGCCGAGTCGATCCGGCGCGGCGAGCTCGAGCGGTTCGCCCACCGCCTCCAGGGCCTCGACCCGGCAGCAGCCGCGGCGGTCGAGGCGCTCACCAAGGGCATCGTCGCCAAGTTGCTGCACCAGCCGTCGGTGCGCCTGAAAGACGATGCGGGCACGCCGCAGGGCGAGCGCAACGCTGCCGCCGTGCGCGACCTGTTCGACCTGACCTGAGGTCCGGTCGGCGACATGGCCCCTGCCGCCCACACCGTGCGGATCGCGACCCGTGCCAGCCTCCAGGCGCGCACACAGGCCGAGGCTGTCGCCCGCGAGCTCGAGCGCACCACGCCCGGCCTGCGGGCCGAGCTGGTCTTCGTCGAGACCACGGGTGACCAGCGCCAGGACGTGCCGCTGCACGCCATCGGAGGGCAGGGAGTGTTCGTGAAGGAGGTCCAGCGGGCGGTGCTCGACGGACGCGCCGACCTCGCGGCGCACTCCGCGAAGGATCTGCCCGCAAGTGCCGGCCTGGCTGCGGAGGGCCTGGTCGTCGGAGCGTTCTGCGCTCGCCGCAGCCCGGCAGACGCCCTGGTGGGCGCCCGGCTCGCCGACCTGGCGCCAGGCGCCACGGTGGCCACCGGCTCGGTGCGTCGTCGCGCTCAGCTGGCCGAGGTGCGCCCCGACCTGCAGATGGTCGAGCTGCGCGGCAACATCCAGACGAGGTTGTCGAAGATCCCGCCCGAGGGGGCGATCGTGATGGCGGTCGCCGCGCTCGAGATCCTCGGCCTCACCGAGCACATCGCCGAAGAGCTCGACCCGGTGCGCTTCGTGCCGGCGATCGGACAGGGCTGCGTGGCCGTCGAGTCCCGCGCCGACGACGAGCTGGCCGCCGAGCTGCTGGCCGCGAGCGATGACGCGCCTACCCGTGCCGCGGTGAGCGCTGAGCGGGCGTTCCTCGCGGCGCTCGGTTCGGGGTGCTCGTTGCCAGTCGGCGCGTGGGTGGGCCCGTCAGGTGTGCTGCACGCGTTCGTCGGCGGTGCCGGGCGGATCGTGCGTCGCTCGGTGCCGTTGCCCGCCTGCGACGCTGGCGCCGCTGCGGCGGACCTGGCCCGAGCGATGCAGGCCGAGCACGACCGTGGCTGACGCCGGCGGCGGTCCGGGTCGGCACGACCCGACACCGCTCGCGCATCGGCGTGTCGTGGTGGTTCGTGCCGATGACGGCACGTCGCGGCTGGCCGATCAGCTCACCGCAGCAGGGGCCGAGGTCGTGCTCGTACCCCTCGTCGAGCTCGTCGACGTCGCCGATCCGGCGTCGATCGCGGCTGCGATCGGTGCGCTCGTCGACGGTGACTGGGTGGTGGTCAGCTCACCCCGTGGCGCCGTGCGAGTCGCCCCGGCGGTGGCGGCCGCTGCGCAGGTGAGCGTCGCCGCCGTCGGCACAGCGACCGCGGCGGAGCTGCCCCGCGTCGACCTGGTGCCCACTCGTCAGAGCGCCGCCGGCCTGGTGGCGGAGTTCCCGCCGTGCGCGGGGCCTGGCCGGGCGCTGGTGGTGCAAGCCGTCGGTGGTGCGTCGACGCTCGTCGACGGCTTGGGCGCTCTGGGCTGGCAGGTGGAGCGGCTCGACACCCACGAGTCGCGGCCGCGCCCGCTCACCGCCCGTGAGCAGCTCGAGGTGCTCCGCGCCGACGCCGTCGTGCTCACGAGCGGCTCGCAGGCCAGGGCCTGGGCAGCGGCGTTGGGTGCGGCAACCCCTCCGGTGGTGGTGGTCATCGGCCCGCAGACCGCCGCCGACACCGAGGCGGCGGGACTTCCGGTCACCGCAGTGGCGACGGATCACTCCGTCGACGGGCTGATCGGCACGCTCATCGCCACGCTCCGTGCTGAATAGCCTGCGAAATCGCCTGCTCGTCCGGACTGTCTTGATCATGCGGAGCACCCCGCGACGCTGGCCCCTCCTCGTAGGGGCTCTGGTCTCGCTCGCAGGTGTGGGCGCGATCGCCCAGGCCTCTGCTCCGTCGCGCCCGTCGACCGGAACGGCCGTCGTGGGCGCCACGCCGGAGGCAGGTGTGGTCGGGCATGTCGCCGATGTCTCCGACGACGGCCGGTGGGTGGTCTACGAGGGCCGTGCGCCGGACGTCGGGGTGCGCAACACGACGGTGTTCCTGCGCGACCGCACGGTGGCCGACCCGGCGGCCGCGGTCTCCGAGCTCACGCTGCCATCGGACGACCTGCGCGTCGGCGACAGCGGGCGTCCGGCGATCAGCGGCGACGGGTGCGTGGTGGTGGTGGCCACGCAGTTCGCCTACGACCTGTTCCGCGACGACGACACCGGCGAGCGTTGGGACGTCTACCGGCAGGTGCTGCCGCACTGTGGTGGTGAGCTCGGCGACTGGGAGCTGGTCTCGACCGCGTCCGCCGGTGACGGGGGACGGGCGGCGAGCGACCGTGTCGTGCCGACCCAGCGCCCTGCGGTGTCGCAGTCGGGTGCTGTCGTCGCCTACACGCAGTGGGCGCCCGGCCCGAGGTCCGACGTGATGCAGGTGAGCGTGGTGGACCTCACCGTGCCGCTCGGCGACAGCGCGCGCAGCACCGTGGTGCCGGGCACCCCGTTCGAGCGGCCGGCGACGCAGTTCGTCCACCGGGGCCAGTTCGAGCCGGCCGTGAGCGACGACGGGCGCCTGGTCGCCTTCACCAGCGACGCCGTGTCCGACGCAGCCGTGCCCACGTGGGGCGCTGGTCCTGTGCCCGGTGGTCCGGCCACGACCCAGGTCTATGTGTGGGACCGTGACGGGGGCGTGTCGCTGGTGTCCGTGGGCGCCGGCGCTGCGGCGACCACGGGTGCCGATCAGCCCGCCGTCTCCGGGTCGGGTCGGTTCGTGGCGTTCCGCACGGCCGCTCCCGAGCTGCTGCAGGGTGCGCAGCTGCCGGACTGCACGGGCGGATGCCCGAGCCAAGTGGTGCGCCGCGACCTCGAGGACGACTCGCTCGTCGTGGTGAGCGCCGTCGAGGCGGCCACTGCGGCCGCTCCGGCGGCGAGGGTCGCCGGTGACGCCGCATCGGGGTGGCCCACGATCACCGACGACGGCTCGCAGGTCGCGTTCGTCACCCGTGCCCGCAATCTCGTGGCGTTGCAGTCGGCGGCCGGCGTAGAGGCCGACGACGGCGATGTGGTGGTGGCCGTGGTCGACCGGGGGTCCGTGCACCGTGCCTCGGTGCGCGACGACGGGAGCACGCCCCTTCCTGCGACCAATGCCCATCCGGTGCTGTCCGGCTCCGGCCACGTGCTGCTCTACGACTCGTTGGCGGCCGCCGACCTCGCAGCGACCAGCGTGATGTCCGGCGACGCCTCCTCCGGCGGACGTCACGTGGTGCTGCACAGCCGCCCAGCCTCGCTCGCGACGTCGTCGCTCGATGTCGGCATGGTGGTGGTCGGCCTGCCCGGCCCGGAGTGGTACGTCGCGGTGCGCAACGACGGGCCGTCGACGTTCCTGCCCGCCGAGGTGAGCTCCGACGACGAGCAGTTCGCCGTCACCGGCGGCACGTGCGGGCTCGGGCTTCCCGTGCCTCCCGGCGAGTCGTGCACCGTCTACGTCACCTTCACGCCGACGGCCGAAGGCCCTGCCGAGGCGGTCGTCACCGTGCGCGAAGCGGTGGTCGGTGCCACGAGCATCCCGCTCGTCGTGCGCGGCACGGGCGGGGAGCCGACGCTCGAGCCTCTCCCGGCGGGAGCCGACTTCGATCCGACCGCGGTCGGTGGGATCGGCCGCACGGTGGCGTTCGACATCCGCAACATCGGGTTCGCGGTCACGACCGTCGCCGACTTCGTGCTCACCGGGAGCCACCCGGACGACTTCCGGGTCGTCGGCGGCAGCTGCGCCGGTGCCACGCTCGTCCCGCTCACCAGCTGCGCGGTCGAGGGCGCCTTCGCGCCGACCGACGTCGGCTTCCGCTCGGCGGTGCTGCGCGTCGTCACGGAATCAGGCCAGTACACCTCGGTGCTGGTGACCGGTGTGGGCACGCGCGTCGCCCAGCTCGTCGTCGCCGACGACGAGGTCCGTGCCGGTGACGACATCGGTGTGGCCGGCTCCGGGTTCACCCCGGGCGCGACTGTCGTCGTCGGCTGGGCCGATGGACGCGGCCGCTCGGTGACGGTGGTCGCGGATGCGGCTGGCTCGTTCCTCGCAGCCCTGCCGACACGGCCGAACGAGCCGGCGGGCTCGCGCACCGTCGTGGCCCACACGGGGGCGTCGAGCGCGGCGGGCGACGTGCAGGTGCTCCGCCGGCGGACATCGTCGCCCACGGGCGTCTGAGCACCCGGCGCCGGTGAGCCGTCAGGCGCCCTGATCGTCGCGGTCGACGAGCCGGCCGATGACGGTGGCCGACGACGAGCACGCCGCCGCTCCGGTGCGCCCGATGGTGCCGCAGGTGACCTCGAAGGTGATGGTCGCCCCTTCGTCGAGCTCCAACGGCTCGAGGAAGCCCTGGTTGGCGTCGATGCCGTCGAGGTTCACGAGGTCGTACTCGAACGGGATCGTCCCGATCCGCAGCACGGCCGTGCCCTCGTCACCGTAGGGGTTCTGCACGATGAACTGGGTGACGAGCAGTCGCGATCCGGCCGGCACGGTGTAGGTCTGCACCGACTGCTGGAACTGCGCGCCACCGCTCGGCAGGCTGGCGCTGAACGGTCGGCCGGTCGTCGCGGGTGTGGCGCCCACTGGCGGGGCGAGCGATGTGGGTGGCGTGCCCACGGCTGCCGGGTCGGGGACGACGCCGTCGGGCGCCGTGGTCGGCGGCGGCAGGCTGGCGACCGCGTCGACGGCGGCTCGCTCGATCTCCGGGCGGACCAGGCCCACCCAGGCGCCGGCGAGCGCGGCCGCACCGGCCACGGCAACGCCCACGCGGGTGCCGAGGCGCTCGGGCACGACGGGGGCCTGGATGAAGGTTGCGTCGGCGCTCGCGGTGGGGGCGCCGGTCTGGTCGGCTTCGACGCGGAACGGGATCGACACGGCCCGTCGCTCCCACTGGCGCCGCGACGTGCGGGTGCGCAGGCGCACGAGCGCGCTGCCGCCGGGCTCGACGCCGACGGCAGGGGGCTCGAAGTCGCCGTCGAGCCGTCCGGTCGGTTCGATCAGGTGGAGCCGACAGCTGGCTTGGACGTTGCCGTGGTTCTCGACCATCAGCTCGAACGTCGCCCGGCGCGTGCTGCGCATCGCCGGCTGCAGCACGGTGATCCGCCGGTCGAACGTCGGCGCCACCTCGAGGGTGATGTCGGCGTGGGCGACCTCGTCGGGGTTGCCGGTCGGCACGATGCGCACACCGAGCGAGGTCGGCCCCGAGGTGGTGCCGGGAAGGCGCGGCGGTGCGATCTCGACGTCGACGGACTGCTGGGCGCCGCCGAACAGGGTGAGGTGCGCCGGGCGGATGGTGGTCCAGCCGGCGGCCATGCCGGTCGGCGACAGGGCGAAGTGCTCGACGTCCTCGCCGAGGTTGGTCACCATGAGGGCGATCGTCGTCGAACCACCGGGCTCGACGGCAGCCTCGGTCGTGTGGAACCACCCTTGCACCGCCATTCGCGGGACGCTAACGAGCGCTGCCAGGTCGTCGGCAGGGGCCGGTCGGCCCGGATCGGGGGCCGATGTGCTCCGCAGGTTGAGCAGCTCGTTGAACAGCTCGTCGAGCCCGGCGATCAGTGCTGCGGCCTCGTGCGCTGGCTCGCGCGACTCGTCGCCGGGGAGGGTGGTCGGGGTCTCGCTCATGTGTCGGCTCGCAGGTGATGCGCCGTACGATGCAGGGTCGTGACAGCAACGAACTCCGGGGCCAGGTTCCCCGTGCAGCGGCCTCGCCGGCTGCGATCCACACCGGCCATGCGCGAGTTGGTGGCCGAGACCCGTCTGCATCCGCGCCAGCTCGTGGCCCCGCTGTTCGTGCGTGAAGGCATCGATGCGCCGCAGCCGATCCTGTCGCTGCCCGGGGTGGTCCAGCACACGCGCGCGAGCCTGCTCGACGAGGTGCGGGCGTTGGCCGACCTCGGCGTGGGCGCGTTGATGTTGTTCGGGGTGCCGGCGCGGAAAGATGCCATTGGTTCTGGATCGTTCGACCCTGACGGGATCGTGCAAGTGGCCTTGCAGGAGATTCGTGGTGAGATCGGCGATCGGATGGTGCTGATGGCCGATCTGTGCGTCGACGAGTACACCGATCACGGGCACTGCGGGGTGCTCGACGGGCACGGTTCGGTCGACAACGCCGCCACGCTCGACGTCTATGGGCGCATCGCCGTGGCGCAGGCCCGCGCCGGCGCCCACGTGGTGGCACCGAGCGGGATGATGGACGGCCAGGTGGGGGTGATCCGTGCCGCGCTCGACGCAGCGGGGTTCGGGTCGACGCCGATCCTTGCCTATTCGGCGAAGTACGCGAGCGGCCTCTACGGGCCGTTCCGCGAGGCGGTGGCCGTCGAGATCGCCGGTGGTGGCGACCGCAAGGGCTACCAGCAGGACTGGCGCAACGCCCGCGAGGCGTTGAAGGAGGTGCAGGCCGATCTCGACCAGGGCGCCGACATGGTGATGGTCAAGCCGGCCCTGGCCTACCTCGACGTGATCGCTGCGGTGAAGGCCACCGTCGACGTGCCCGTGGCCGCCTATCACGTGAGTGGGGAGTACTCGATGATCAAGGCTGCGGCCGCCAACGGCTGGATCGACCACGACGTGGTTGCCCTCGAGCACCTCACGGCCATCCGTCGGGCCGGAGCCGACATCATCCTCACCTACTTCGCCCGGTGGTTCGCCGAGTGCCACGCGGCGGGCCTGGCATGAGCGCCCCGGCCGCTCCCGTCTCGGGCATCCCCTTCTGCGACCCGGTGCGCTGCCCGGCCGCGGGCTGTTCGCCGACCACCTGCACCGGTGCGGGCATCGCGAGCAACGTCGATGTGTTCGAGCGCTCGACCCGGGCGATCCCCGGTGGGGTCAACTCGAGCATCCGTGCCTTCAAGGCCGTCGGTGGCACCCCGTACGTCGTGGCCCGTGCCGAGGGCCCGTTCGTCTACGACGTCGAGGGTCGCGAGCACATCGATCTGGTGCAGAGCTACGGCGCGGTCATCCTCGGCCATGCCCATCCTGCCGTGACGGCTGCGATCAGCACGGCTGCTGCCGGGGGCACGTCCTACGGTGCGCCGACGCCGCGGGAGATGAAGCTCGCCGAGGCCATCCGCGCGCGGGTGCCCAGTTGTGAGCGCGTGCGGCTCATGAACAGCGGCACGGAGGCCACGTCGACCGCGGTGCGCCTGGCCCGCGGGGTGACCGGCCGCGACCGGATCGTGATCTTCCACGGCAACTTCCACGGCGCCACCGATGCGCTGCTCGCCGCCGGTGGCAGCGGTGTGGCCACCCTCGGTCTGCCGGGCACCGCAGGTGTGCCGGCGAGCGCGGTGGCCAACACCCGCGTCGTGCCCTACAACCGCGTGCCCGAGCTCGACGAGCGGGTGGCGGCGGTGTTCGTCGAGCCGGTCGCTGCGAACATGGGCGTCGTCGCCCCGCTGCCCGGGTTCCTCGAGGGCCTGCGCGCCGAGTGCGACCGGGTGGGCGCCCTGCTCGTGTTCGACGAGGTGATCACCGGGTTCCGCCTCGGTGCCGGTGGCGCGCAGGGCGTCTACGGCGTGCGGCCGGACCTCACCACGTTCGGCAAGGTGATCGGTGGTGGCCTGCCGATCGGTGCCGTGGGCGGCCGGCGCGACCTCATGGAGCATCTCTCGCCGCTCGGCAAGGTGTTCCACGCCGGCACGTTGGCGGGCAACCCGTTGGCCACGGCGGCCGGCCTGGCGGCGCTCGGCGAGCTGAGCGACGACGTCTATGCCGAGCTGCGTCATCGTGCGGCGCGCCTGTCGGTGGCGCTCACCCGCGCCTGTCGGGCCGCCGAGCTGCCGGCGCAGTTCCCGGTGGTCGGCACGTTGGTGGGGATGTACTTCGGTGAAGGGCTCGCGGGGACCGGCCGCGACCTTCCGGTCGATTTCGCCGACGCGACCACCACCGACGAGGCCCTCTATGCCCGCTTCTTCCACGCCATGCTGCGCGAGGGCGTGGCCCTGGCGCCCGGCGCCTACGAGGCGCTGTTCGTGGGCCTCGGCCACACCGATGCGGTGCTCGACCGCATCGAGGAGGCAGCAGCGCGCGCTGCGCTCGTGGCAGCACGCGCCTAGCCTCGGCTCATGCGTCAGTTCGTCACCTGGAGGTTCTGGCTGACGATCCTCGTGCTCGTGGCGATGCCCGTCGGCCTGTGGCTGGTGGTGCGCGACGAGGCGGGCGCCGAGCCGACGACGGTGCTCGAGGTCGACCCGTCGGTGCTGCCCGAGGACGGTCGACGCGTCGACCTGATCCTGCCCGTCTACGGCGCCCAGGCCGATGCGGGGTTCGCGATCGTCGACGGGCGCACCACGGCGTCGATGCAGCTGGCGATCGATGGCTACCGGACGGTGAAGATCACCCCGGGCACGCCGGGTGAGAACCGCTGCCCCGAGCTCGACCAGTTGGCCCGCTGCGCCGTGGCGCTCGATCTGCTCGGTGACGCGGTGATGTGGTTCTCGATCCTGCCGCGTGGCCCGCGCGACACCGTCGACCTGCCTGCGCCTCGCGAGTTCCTCGATGGCGACCGTCTGCTGCTGGCCAATGGCTGGTCGGTGGTGCACGCCCCGCGGGTGAAGCGCAACTGCCCGGAGGAGACGGGCTCGCTCTCGGAGTTCATGCGCACCTTCGGCGACGCGGCGACGAGCAGCTACGGCTTCGCCGCGCAGGCCATCGTGGCGGTGACCTGCGAGCAGTGACCTGCGAGCAGTGACGGCGAGCAGTGACGGCGAGCAGTGACGGCGAGCAGTGACGGCGGTGTGCCCGGGCGCGTGTCGACCTCGGGCCCCTGCAGGGCCTCAACTCGACAGCAGCTCGCGGCGGATCGCCACCAACTTGGGGGACGGCTCACCGAACGACCAGGGGTCGCTGTGCAGGGCGCGCTCGTAGAGCTCCCACTCCATGCGCACCCCGGCGAGATCGCCGTGCAGTGCGTAGGCGCGCATCCGCAGCGCGACGAGCTCTTCGTGGCCGGGTAGCACCCGTAGGCCCTGGCTGGTCGCCCAGAAGACCGTCTCGACATCTCCTGCGCTGAGGGCATGGTGGGCGAGGCTCGTCGCTGCTCCCGTGGCGAGCACGACGAGCTCGGAGGTCGTGCCCTCGGCATCGGGCCAGAGGTAGCCGGCACCTTCGAACGGCAGGCCGCGCACGAGCGCCACGCCGGGCCTGAGCACCTCGACCGCTTCGCCGGCGGACAGGTGGCGAGCGGCCTCGACCCGACAGCGCAGGAGGTCGGCATCCGAACGGACGAGGTTGTGGAGCGGTAGGGCGGCGGTCAGGGTGCGCACCACCCACTCCTCGCCCTGGGCGGGCTGCACGGCCCTGGCGAGGGCTCGTCGGGCATCGCTCACCACGTTCGCGAACGTGGCGTCACGGACATCGAGCTCCCACAGCGCCGTGCGCGCGCCGACGCGAGTAGGCCGTTCGCGATGGGTGCTCAGCCAGGCGATCAGCTCGAGGCTCTTGCCCCGATCGAAGGTGACCGGTGAGCCGTCGGAGGTGATCACCTCCACCGGTCCGAGCAGTCGCACCATCAGGGCCCATTCCGGCTCGGCGAAGTCGCCCTGCGGTGCGGGCGAGGTGAGCGGCGCCCCGAGGCTGTCCGCGTCGGGTGACGTCGGCACAGCCGGCATGCGGTGCTGCGGGACCTCGAGGGTGATCGATGCGAGGGGTCGCTCGGCCGCATCGAGCAGGTCGTGGACCACATGGATCTGTGCCGGCTCGAGGCCGATGGGCACCACCAGGAGCCCGAGGCGCTCGAGCAGCCAGCCCTGAGGCGTCGCCTGCAGCGTCGCCCCGGCCCCTGGCACCGTCGCGCCGATCACGACGGCGCGCCCCCGCCCGCCGTCGTCGGTCAGTGCGAGGAGCTCGTCGCGGAGTCGCTCGTCGAGCGCGCCGTCGGGGGTCGACACCACGACGACCGGTTCCCACGCTTCGCCGCCGCTGCCTCGCGCGCGCAGCTCGAACGTGCGACGTCGGCCCGCTCCTGTCGCGCTGACGGTCGATCCGAGCGTGCGCACGGCACTGTCGATCGCATCGTCGAGGCCTGCGGCCGACTCCGCGTTGAGGTTGCCCAGGTGGACCGCGGGGTCGATCCCGTGGGTGACCAGACGCACGGTCTCGCCCACCGGGGAGGCGGCCAGTGAGGCGGCGAGACCGAGCAGGATCCGCTCCACGTCGTCGGCGGGGCCGTCGATCGCGAGCAGGCCGACCGCTTCGAGGTCGACGAGCAACTCCCCGGCTGGCGCCCCGGTCAGCGCCTCCCGCGCCGTGCCCACCTGCACGAGGGCCGGGCAGGGCTGGCCGGCGAGACGTGCATCGTCGCTGAGGTCGAGGGTGTCGACCTCGGCGGGCAACGACCAACGTCGTGCGTCGATCCGTCGGAACGGCGCTGGCGGGACCAGGCCCGACGGAGCGTCGAGCAGTGCGTCGTACGTGCCGTCGTCGCCGACGAGCACGGCCACGATGTGACGGCCGGTGCCGAGGAGGTGGCGGCCGAGGCAGCGCAGCATCACGTCGAGCCGTGCCGCGCGGTGGATGCTGTCGAGTGATCGCAGCAGGCGCTCGGTGGTCGCTGCGGCGACGGTCGGCGCGACGACGAGGGCGTCTCGTGGTGCGCTGCGCAACTGGTGCCGCCGGCGCGCCTCGATCAGCCCGAGCGCCCCTGCGCACAGCAGCAACGCGGCCCCGAGGCTCGTGGTGAGCGGTGGCCGCCGGGCAGGTGCCTCGTCGGCGTGCTGCTCGAGCGGTGCCGGGACGGATGGAGCGCTCACGGTGACCGATGGTCCGACGCTGGCCGGTTCGCCGGGATCAGCAGGTGGGACTGCGTCGACGATCGGCATGTCGTCGACGCGCGGCACGGTGTCGAGCGGCACGGTGTCGAGCGGCACGGTGTCGAACGGCACGACGGTGTCGATGGGCGGCAGCGGCTCCGCGGCCGGCGCGGTGGGGCGCGAGTCGTGGACCTCGCCCACGGGCAGTGGATCGGACGGTCGGGCCGGCGCCCTGGGCAGCACGAGGACGTCCCCGGGGTGGATGAGGTCGGGGTCGCGGCGATCGAAGCGTGGTGCGTTCAGGTCGCGGAGCGTCTCGGTCGCGGCGAGCACCTCCGCCGCCGACGGCGCCCCCGTCGGATCTCCCCGGAGCAGGTCCTCGGCGACGGACCAGTACGAGTCGCCGGGCTCGACGACATAGGTGCCCCCGGCCGTGGCAGCGGCCCCGATCGGTGCTGGTGGTGCTGCTGCTGGTGCCGGTGCGGCCGCAGGCGCTCCGGCGGGTGCGGGCCGCGCGGCGTGGCCGTTGGATGCCGGCACCTCGAGGTGCCATCCCGGTCGGATCAGCGACGGATCACGGAACTCGCGCCCATCGACCATGGTCCGCCCGAGGTTGCGGGCGAGGATCGCCTCGAACGTCGCCTCGAACGTCTCCGGCGCGCCCCCGGAGCGCTCGCGTGCGATGGCGTGGATCGACTCACCGGGCCGCACGACGTGGATGTCCCAGGCGAGCGACGGGCCCCCGTCGTCGTGGAGGGCGCGCGGCACGACCACGGACATGCCCTCGGGGAACACGCCACCTGTCCACACTCCGCCGTCGGGTGTCGGGCGTCCGTGGTTGGCGGTGATGATCTGCTCGCGGAGCGCCACGTCGCCGAGATGTGCGGCGAGCGAGTAGGGCGTCGCCCGGCCGTCGGCGATGACGTGCCCGTCGCGGTCGGGCCCGTCGGCGCTCTCGGCGGTCGTGCCTGCGGTCGATGCGCGCGCGGATCGGTCGCCGAACGCACTGACCACGTGCTCGCTCGGGACGGCATCGATCGGGGTGCTCGCAGCCAGCACCGTGCCGGGCAACTGGTGCCCTGCAGCGGTGGTGAGCACGGCCGCTGAGACCAGCGCCAGCCTGACGAGTTTGCGGATCGAGCCTCCCGGTGTGGCGTCGAGCGGTGGGAGCGGCTCGGCCTCGGAGTCGGTTCGGCGTCGCTCGATCCTCCAGCGGAGCACCACCACCGCCTCGGCGATCGCCGTCAGGGCGAACCATGCCCACAGCACGGCGAACACGGCCATCCCGATGTGCACGAGCGTCTGCTCGTCGAGGCGTGAGAGCGCATCGGGGGAGAGCGCCGAGCGGTCCGGAAGGCCGATGAGACCGATGACGAGAGCCGGGACGGCCACGAGGAGCAGCACGAGGGCGACGAGTGCGCCGAGGCGGCGCGCCAGCGCGGTCGGGCTCCGTTGCGGCAGGCTCGGGCGTGGTGAGGTCTGTTCGGGTCGGGACATGGGCGGGTCCTTGCTGGTGGGTCGTCGGGTCATGGTGTGTAGAGGGCGATGGCCGAGCCGGTGGCGCGCACGGTCATCACGTCGGCGCCGGCGAGGAGGAGGAACACGCTTCGGCGTCGGGCGGTGACGGTGACGGTGAGCTCGGGCCGCCCTGCGCCATCGGTGCCGTACGTGGCGGTGACGTCTCCTCCGGCGACTCCGGCGCGTCGGGCGTGGTCGAGGGCCGCAGCCACTGCGGCCCGGGGATCGATGCCCGAACCTGGCACGTAGCCGGACAGCCCGGCTCGGGCCGCAGCTTCAGCCGTGTTCGCCGCATGGCGGCGCGCTGCCATCGCTCGGCCGCCGTCGACCACCAGTGCTGCCCCGGCGAGCGTCACGAGCACCAGCAGGACGGCCGCTACGCCGAACGCGCCCCGGTCGCGATCATCCCGGTGCTCGTTGGGCTGCACCAGGCAGGTCGGCCCGTCATCGAGGCGGCTCATCTGCGGAACCTGTCGATCGGCTGGGTGTCGGTGACGGCGAAGGTGCGCGACCCCGGCGCCCAGATGCCGGCCAACGAGGCCTGTGTCACGGTGCAGCGCAGCGTCACGGTGACGGAGCCACCGTGCCACGTCCCCGTCGGTGAGGCCGCCCAGCTCATCTCGGTGCGCGCTCCACCGGCGCACCGAGCCGCGAGCCCGGAGCGGTCGACCGTCGCTCGGGCGGCGGGCGCGCCTGCGGAGCTCGACGGGGCGAGCGAGGCGGCCCGCGCAGCGGCGTGGGCCACGGCGCTCACCTCGACGCCCGATGCGTGCAACCTGCCCAGATAGCCGAGCAGCGTCACCGCTGCGACGGCGAGCACGAGCAGGTACATGGTCTCGACCGGTGTCACCATGCCCCGGTCGCGAGCCCGGTCGTCGCTGCTGCGCCCCACGTCAGCGCTCCTTCGGCGTCGACGAGGTGACGACGGCGCGATGGCCGAGCAACGATCCCACGAGGCCCGGCCCGCGGCCGGCGACTGTCACGGTCACGATGCTGCCGTCACGGCAGTCGACC
>DAINND010000002.1:18619-19520 GCA_036736065.1 Ilumatobacteraceae bacterium | reverse complement strand
CCGTGGCCGTCCACTGTATCTGTCACGTGTCTTCCTGATCTCCATCCGACCCGCTGCCCTTCGGCCCCGGCGCCGCCGTGGCTCGCCACGGCCGACCTGGCGACGTCGATGCCTGCGGTGCACGAGCCGTCGTGGGCAGCGGCGACCCGCGCGCCGTCGGCCGCTGCGTCGGCGAGCACGTTGCGGGTGTGCCAGTGGGCAGCGGTCTCGACGACGAGCAGGAGCAGGGTCGCCGTCAGCACGGCGCCGATGAGCAGTTCGACCGAGACGTCGACGGCGCCCCGGTCCCTGCGGTCGCGGGGACGGTCCGGACGCCGATCGATCACGGCATCGGTGCCACAGGGTCGGGCACGTTGGCCCGAGCGCCCTCGAAGACGTCGACGAAGAAGGCCGTGGCGGCCACGGCCACGCCGATGCCCACGGCCAGCCAGAGCATCTTGGTGACGGCTTCGTCGACCCCGGTCTCATCGGACCGGTCGTCCCAGGCCCGATGGAGGCCGCGGGCGATGTGCGTGACCGTCTGGTCGAGGGCGCCGCGGATGCGCACGCCGACGGGGATGAGGTGCTGGTGCATGGTGTCTCGCTTTCTGGGTCGCCGGCCGTGGCCGGACAGGTGGTTGGGCTCGGGCGGCGGGTGAGGCCCACCGCGGTGGATGGAACGAGAGCTGGAGCGATCAGCCGCCGAAGGCCTCCCTGATGCGGACAGCGAGTGGATAGGCGAGGAAGACCAGGGTGGTGACGACGAAGCACAGCGTCGGGCCGGCGAGCGCGGCGTTGGCCCGGTCGGCATCGCGCTCGAGCCGGTCGAGGGCGCGTTGGCGCAAGGCGATCGCCATGGCCGCCACCGTGGCCGTGATCGACACGCCGTCGAGCCCCTGCCGTTCGATCGCGGTCGCAAGGT
>DAINND010000002.1:0-18609 GCA_036736065.1 Ilumatobacteraceae bacterium | reverse complement strand
GGGCGCTGCGCGCGGAGGTGGTGGGGGTCGCCGAGCCGATTGAGGGCCTCCCAGACGGTGAGGCCGCGCAGAGGGGCTGCGGTGAGCTCGTGCCGGAACCGGGCGAAGTCCGGGCCGCGATCGACCGAGACGGCGAAGCGGACCGCCTCGTCGACGCTCTGGTCGGTGGTCAGGCCCACTGCGACGAGTTGCACGAGGTCCGCCGCCGCCCGACCGAGGTCGCGGCGGCGCACGGCGATCCGATCGAGCACATCGCGCCAGAGCACCCACCCGGACGCAGCGCCGACCACGGCGGCGAGCACCAGCCAGAGCGGGCTCGGCGGAAGACGGGCGGCGGCAACCAGCACGCCGGCGCCGACCGTGGCGCCGAGCGCCCCGATTGCGGAGCCGACCAGCACTCGCGACGCGACCGCGTGCGCATCGAGATCGATCAGCCGAAGCCCGTCCCCGGCCTGGCGCTCGATCAGTCGGGTGAGGCCGGCGAGGGGGCTCGCCGCGCCGGTGCGCTCGGTGCCCGGGCGCGGTGCGGTGTCCTCGGCGACGTGGTGCCCGACCACGGCGGCGTGGTGTGGTCGTATCGCCCGCATGGCCGACGCGACCGCCCCTCCGGCGAGCAGCGCCACGATCGCCGCGAGTTGGAGGCGGCTCATCGCGCACTCCCACCGGCCATCGCGGCGCGCGCCCGATCGGGCATCTCGTAGCGGCACAGCCGGCGCAGCCACGCCACACACCCGGCCCACATCGCGAGCGGGACGATGAGCACCACCTGTCCGGCCGGTGTGGCGTAGGGGTCGAGCAGTGGCCCGGCGGCGAGGCGCAGGTACGCGACCAGCACGACGGCGATCACGACGAGGCGCTTCATCGAGCCCTGGTACACGGCACGGGTGCGGTCGATCCGTTCGCGGGCGCGGACCTCGTCGCGTGCGGCGCCGGCGAGCGCGTCGACCGTGCCCCAGAGGCGCCCGGAGGCCGCAGCGCCGGTCACCACCAGCCGCAGCGCAGCGACTGCGGCGTCACTCGTCGGGTGGGCGAGTCGATCGGCCAGGTCGTCGAGGGCGTCCTCCGTGCGGAAGCCCTGTCGACGGCGCAGCAGGAAGACGGCCATCGCGTCGCGCAACTCGTGCGGTGGCCTGGCTGCGACCTGCTCGAGGGCTTCCTCGACGCCGACCGAGGAGCCGCGCAACGTGTCGCGGAGGTCCTCCAACCAGGCGGCGATCGCTTCCAGCCGGGCTCGTTCCCGATCGGCGCGATCGTCGCGCATGATCCGGCCCCACAGGGCGGCGAGCAGGCCGAGCGCGATGGCGAGGAGCACCCAGCGGCTGGCGAGCAGGGTGACGAACCCGACCGCAGCGCCGAGGGCGATGCGCTCGCGGCCGAGGCCGCTGAGCAGGCCGGGTGTCGATGCCGAGTCGTCGCGCGCCCGGTCCACGGCCGGCATCACGGCTCGGCGGACGCAGAGCGCCACCGCACCCACGCGCACGGCCACGCGCGTGGCGACGGCAGCGACGCCCGGCGTCATCGCCGCCCCGCTCCGAGCACGACCGAGCCGCTCCGCCCGGCGCCGTGGTGCCACGGAGCCGGGTCGAACCCTGGGTCCGCCGCACAGAGCCGCTCGAGCATCGCGCGCTGCGGCTCGGCGACCGGACGGGCCAGGCGCTCGAGCCCTCCGGGCGCCGGAGCCATGATCCGGTGGACCACGAACCGGGCGCCGTCGGACTCGACGGACGGGGCGACGATCTCGGTGACGACGCGGCCGCTGTGGTGGTCGCCGTAGGTGTGCACCACCAGGTCGACGCTGCGGTACACCTGCCAGCGGGCCATGTGCAGGTCCGTGCCGTTGTGGAAGGCGATGAGCTCGGCGAGTCGTTCGAGCCCGTCCTTGGCGGAGCCGCCGTGCACGGTGGCCATCGCCCCCTGACCGATCGACATCGCCTGCACGAGCGCCGCACCCTCGTCGGCGCGCACTTCGCCGACGACGATCCAGTCGGCGCGGGTTCGCACGGCGGGCACCATCATGTCGGCGCAGGAGATGCCTCGCCCATCGATCGTCGAGGGCATCCTCGCCTGATAGGCGTGGACGAACCGGTGGGTGCCCATCCTCGCCACGTTGAGCTCGAAGTCGGTCTCGATCGTGACGATCACGTCATTGCGATCGATCTCGGCGACGAGGGCGCGCAGGAGGGTGGTCTTGCCCGAGCCCATCCGCCCGGCGACGACGACCGACATCTTCGCTGCCACGGCGGCGCGGAGCAGGGCGACGGCTGCCGAGTCGACCATGCCGCGCCTGGCGAGGTCGTCGAGCGCAGCTCCGAACACCGCTGCTCGACGCACCGTCACGAGCGGTCGCGCGACGACATCGAACCCTTCGCCGTGGAAGCGCACGCCAGGCGACAGCTCGAGGTCGACGAACGGGTGCTCACGGTTGAACGGGCGGCGGCGGGCGGCAGCGGTGTCGTAGATGATCCGTTCGAGGTCGCGGTCGCGACGCACGAGCGGGGTGCGCAGCTCGACCGAGCCGTCCGCCCGCTCGACGCGCACCGGGTCGGCGCCGAACACGAGCACGTCGGTCACCTGCGGGTCGCGCAGCACCGACAGCAGCTTGGGCAGGCCGAACATCTCCGAGAGCACGAGCTCGACGAGCGCACGCCGATCGCCGGCACCGAGGGGTGCGAGCCGGGCTGCGCGCCGCTGCACGTCGAGCTCGGGGAGCACCACCCGGTGGAGCAGGTCGCGGGTGACCTCCTCGCGGAGGTCGCGCTCGGCAGGCGACTCGTCGCGTGTCGGCACCGGGAAGCGGTCGCCGAAGGTGCGGCGCACCTCGGTGACCAGGCCGTCGAGCTCGTCGTCGGTCATGGCGCCTCCCGCTGGTCGACGCCGTCGGGGAGGCCGACGAGCACCATGGTGTCGAGCGCCGCCACCCGGGCCAGAGCCACGGCGCGTCCGGCCGGCGCGGCGAAGGTGATGTGCAGCGCGCCCTGGGCGTCGAGCTCGGCGTCGAGCACGCGCACGACGACAGCGGGCCCACCGGTGTCGTCGGTGGCGACGGCCAGGGCCTGTCCGCCCGGACCGAGACCGGCCGGGAACCGCCCCGGATCGAGCACCGCTCCCACCGTCTGTTCGTCGGGGAGCACCTGGGTGCCGTCGGACCACATCCCGACGTGGAGCAGCATCCCTGGCTCGAGGTCGATCGCTGCGGTTCGGCCGACGAGCCGTTCGAGCGAGGCAGCGGGGACGAGGCCCTTCACGGTCCCGTCGACGGCGATCGGGCTCGTCGTGCAGTCCTCCACCGTGAGGACGGCGCCCCGTCCTACCGGGCGCGCGACCGAGACGACCTGCACCCTCGCGGCCGCTCGCCCGAGGCCCCAGGTCACCAGGGTGCCGGCCAGCACCGTGAGCGCTGCGGCCAGCACCAGCCACTGGGTGCGCGCCCGGGCTCGACTGCGCTCCGCGGCATCGGCCAACTCGTCGCCGATGGCACTGCTCGACCCGCCGGCGCCCTGGCCGCGCTGCACCACGGTGGCGGTCATCGCCCGACCCCGCCGTGCAGTGCGACCACGGTGGCGAGGACCCAGCCTGCCCACCACCACGGCCCGAGGGCGAGGCGCCGGCGTTGCAGCAGCGCCCCGGCGCAGCCGGCGGCAAGGGCGGCGATGAACGTGGTCGCCGGAGCGACGAGCGGGTGCACGAGGCCCCCTGCTGCACCGAGGACGGCGCCGAGCTTCACATCGCCCATGCCGATGCCGCGTCGAATCCGGACCACGAGGAGCGGCACGCCGCCGAGCAGCAGGCCGGTCACTGCCGCGCCGAGCCCGCTGCCGGTGCCGTCGATCGTCGCCAGCAGGGCAGCGACGCCGATGCCGGCCAGCGCGGCGCCGAGCAGTCGGTTGGGCAACCGGTGCTCGTGGAGGTCGACCAGGGCTGCAGCGCCACCGAGCGTGAGGGTGGTGCCGAGCGCTGCCGCCGTGGCGGGTGCGCAGCGTGAGGCGGCAACGCTGAGCGCGCTCGCTGCAGCGGTGAAGGCGAGGAGCCCGGCACAGCTCCGGGCTGGTGTGGATGCGTTCGCCCGCCAGGCCGCGATCACGCGGTCGCCGACGAAGGCCCTGCTCAGGGCCGTGGTGGTCGTCGCCATCGATTCCTCCGCCGGGCGCCGGCACCCCCCGTGCCACCGCCGTTGGCGCACTGTCGCGCCGCTCGTTGCCGACGGTGGAGAACTTGCCGATGTCTTGATCGTGTGCACACCGCACGGAAGGGTCGGCTCGGTGCTGGACTGGAAATCGGCGCACGACACGGCTCTGCCGGCGCGGCGTAGGCTGACGCCATGTCATCCGACGCCGTGGCCCTGCCGCTCGACGCACGCATCTACGTGGCCGGGCACACGGGGCTCGTCGGTTCGGCGGTGATCCGCCGGCTGGAGGCGGCCGGCTACCGCAACCTGCTCACCGCCACGCGCCAGCAGCTCGACCTGCGCGACCAGAGCGAGGTGTCGCACTGGTTCAAGGCCAACCGCCCCGAGTACGTGTTCCTGGTGGCCGGCACCGTCGGCGGCATCATGGCCAACAGCACCCGGCCGGCGGAGTTCATCTACGACAACATGATGATCCACGGCACCGTGGTGCACGCCTCCTACGAGTACGGCGTGCGCAAGCTGCTCTACCTCGGCTCGTCGTGCATCTACCCGCGCGACGCCGCGCAGCCGATCACCGAGGAGCAGCTGCTCACCGGGATGCTCGAGCCCACCAACGAGTGGTACGCCATCGCCAAGATCGCCGGCATCAAGCTCTGCCAGGCCTATCGCCAGCAGTACGGCTGCGACTTCATCTCGGCGATGCCGACCAACCTCTACGGTCCGAACGACAACTTCGACCTGACCAGCTCGCACGTGCTTCCGGCGCTCATCCGCAAGTTCCACGACGCCCGCGAGCGCGGTGACACCGACGTCGAGATCTGGGGCACCGGCTCGCCGCGGCGCGAGTTCCTCCACGTCGACGACCTCGCGGACGCCTGCCTGCACCTGATGCAGCACTACAGCGACGCTTCGCACATCAACGTCGGCACCGGCGTCGACCTGTCGATCCGCGAGCTGGCCGAGAAGATCCGCGACCTCGTGCATCCCGAGGCCCGCCTGGTGTTCGACACGAGCAAGCCCGACGGCATGCCGCGCAAGGTCCTCGACGTGTCGCGCCTGGCCGCCACCGGCTGGCGACCGAGCATCGATCTCGACGCCGGCATCGCCGACACCTATCGCTGGTTCCGCGACCAGCACGATCGCCGCGCCGCGCTGCGCGGCGTGGAACCGGTCGCCTCGGGCGGCTGAGCGTCACCCGCACCGCCGCGCCGACACTCCGACGCGGCCCGCCTCGCCCGCCAACCTGCCGAATCGCAGCGGCGCCCATCCGAAGGTCACCGCTCGTCGGACCGACGCGCACCTCGGGCGGGGAGCGCCGGTCCGGTTGCATGGCACACCACGGCACCGCCCGGCGGTGCTGCGATCGGGAGGACGACCATGCAGCAGACCACCACGCCTGCCGATGTCGACGGCCGTCGACACCGCTGGACCTACGCCCTGAACGGCACCGAGCATGCGGTGACGGTCTCGGGCATCGTGCCCACCCGCAACGAGGCGCCGAACCTGCCCCGCCTGCTCGCCGAGCTGCCGCCGGTGCACGAGGTGATCGTGGTCGACGGGCACAGCATCGACGGCACGCCCGACGTGGCCCGCCGTCTGCGCAGCGACGTGCGCGTGATCGAACAGCCCGGTGTGGGCAAGGGCGACGCGATGCGCGCCGGGCTGGCCGCCGCCACCGGGGACATCAGCGTGTTCATCGACGCCGACGGGTCGAACGTGGCCGCCGAGGTGCAGCGGTTCGTGCTCGCCCTGCTCAACGGCGCCGACCTGGCCAAGGGCTCGCGGTTCTTGGAGCGTGGCGGCAGCACCGACCTGACCCCCATCCGCAAGCTCGGCAACTGGGGCATCCGCACCCTGGTCAACCACCGCTACGGCACCCGCTACACGGACATCGCCTATGGCTTCAACGCGCTGTGGACGCGCCACCGCGACCTGCTCTCGCTCGACTGCTCGGGGTTCGAGGTGGAGACCCTGCTGCACATCCGTGCCGCGCGCGCCGGCCTGGTGGTGGAAGAGGTGCCGAGCTTCGAGGGGCGCCGGCACATCGGCACCACCAACCTGCACGCCCTGCGCGACGGGGTGCGCATCGCTGCAGTGCTGGTGCGCGAGCGCTGCGACGAGTACGTCAACGCCAGGAACCTCCACACCGACGCACGCGCCGCATGAACGCCGTCGCCACACCGCTGCTCGACCGGGTCGCGACATGCCCGATCCCGGTGCTCGCCCCACCGATCACCACGGTGTCGGTGGTGGTCTGCACCTACTCGACCGAACGGCTGACCGATCTGGTGGCCTGCCTCGACTCCCTCCGGCTGCAGCGCCAGCCGGCCGACCAGGTGATCGTGGTGGTCGACCACCACGACGACCTGCTCGACCACCTGCGCCACCATGCGGCGGCCAGGTTCGGCGTGTCGGTGGTGCCGAACCACCATCCGCCCGGCCTCTCCGGCGCCCGCAACTCGGGCCTCGAGGTGGCCACCGGCGAGGTCGTGGTCTTCCTCGACGACGACGCCACGGCGCGTGCCGACTGGCTCGACGAGCTCCTGCGACCCTTCGCCGCGTCCCGCGTGGTCGGCGCCGGTGGGCGGATCGAGCCGGCGTGGCCGGTGCGTCGGCCGTGGTGGTTCGCCGAGCACCTCGACTGGACCGTCGGGTGCACCAACCCCGGCATGCCCGCCCACGTCGCACCTGTGCGCAACGTGTTCGGTGCATCGGCCGCGTTCCGCCGGGCGGCGGTGCAGGCGGTGGGTGGCTTCGCCACCGAGCTCGGCAGGTCCGGCGCCGATGGCGCGGGCTGCGAGGAGACCGACGTGTGCATCCGGCTGCGCTCCACCCTGCCGGGCGCCGAGATCGTCTACACGCCGTCGGCCGTCGTCGATCACCGGGTGACGCCGAGCCGGTGCACCGTGGGCTACGTGTGGCGCCGTTGCCGTGCTGAGGGGCGCTCGAAGGCGCGCCTGGCCGCACGGGTGGGTGACGCCGCGACCTCCGACGAGCGCCGCTACGCCCGCCAGATCACCCGGGCCATCGGTTCCGACCTGCGCACCGGGCTGCGCCGCCCGGCCCATCTCGGCCGAGCTGCGGTGCTGGCGTCGGCGTCGGCGTGGACGCTCGCCGGCTACCTCGTCGAACGGGCCCGGCTGGGCGCGGCCCCGCCTCGATCGTGACCGCCTCGGTCGCCCTCGGCCGGGCCGCTGTGCCGGACTCGCTGGCCCTTGCTGCGGCGGGGTTGGCGGTGGCGCTCACCCTCGGCTGGCGCGGCCCGCTCGTGGGTGCGTTGCTCGCCGTGGTGATGGTGACGCTGCCAGGCGCACTGGTCGTCGCGCAGGTGGCGCCGCGTGACCGGGCCGAAGCGGTCGTCGTCGCCGTCGGGCTCAGCGTCGTGACGTGGATGCTCGTCGCCCATGTGCTGCTCAGCCTGCGTTGGTGGCAGCCGCGCCTGGTGGTGGCGGCGTCGGCCGCAGCGCTCGCCCTGGGGCGCACCGTGGCCGCAGCGTCGGGCAGGCCTGCAGGACGGGTCGCCCGGTTGCGGGCCGGGTGGAGCGCCGGGCTGAGGGCGGTCGGCTGGTGGCAACCGCTCGTGCTCGCGCTGGCGCTGGTCGTCTGGGCGGTGTCGTTGCCGGCGATCGAGCTCGATGGGCTCGGCGACTGGGGCCTCGTCACCGAGCTGCCGGCGCTGTGGTTCGTCGCCCTCGGCGGCGCCGTGGCGGTGGCGATGCTCGCCGCGCTGCGCCAGCGGCCGTCTGCGGGGCAGGTGGCCATGGCGATCGGCGCGGTGCTCGTGATCGTCTACGCGACCGTGCCGCTGGTGTCGACCACGCTGCGCTACCCCTGGACCTACAAGCACCTCGGTGTGGTGCGGCTGCTCGACGAGACCGGTCGGCTGCACCCCGACGTCGACATCTACAACAACTTCTCCGGCATGTTCGGCCTCGCTGCGCTCGTGCGCGGCGCGACCGGGGTCGACCCCGAGGCGTACGCGGCGTGGAGCCAGCTGGTCGGCCAGGCGCTCATCACCCTCGCCGCCTGGGTGGTGGTCCGGCGTGCCACCGGTGACGTGCGCGTCGCCCACCTGTCGGCCGTCGTGCTGGTGCTCGTCGACTGGGTGGGGCAGAACTACTTCTCGGCGCAGGTGCTCGGCACCTTCCTCGCCACTGCGGTGCTGGCGATGGTGGTCAGCTGGTTCACCGTGCCGGGCAGCCGCCGGGTGCCCCTGCTCGAGGGCCTGCTCGCGCGGCTGGGCCCGCCGGCGCCGAGCGCGTCGCTCGACCGGCCGCCTCCGCCAGCGCCCGCGGCCCGCGTCGTGTCGGCCCGTCGATGGGCCGTGGCCGCCACGGGTCTGGCGTTGGCCGGCACCCACGCCCTCACGGCGTCGGTCACCGTGCTCGTGGTGCTGGCGCTGCTGGTGGTCGGGTGGGTGCGCGACCTGCGCATGGTCGGCGCGTTGGTGGCGGCGGTCGCGATCGGCATGGCGCGGGCCTGGCCCTATTTCGCCAGCCGTGGCGCCGACCTCGGGTTCGGTGGCTCCGTGGCGAGCAACGTCGCGGGCAACGTGCATGCCGTCGACCCGCCGCGCGTCGTCGAGCTGGTCGGGCTGATCAGCAAGGCGTTCGCCGTGAGCGTGTGGGCCCTGGCGGTGCTGGGCGCCGTCATCGGCACGCGGGCCGGCCGCCGGCTCGGCCTGGCTGCCGTGCTGGCCGGCGTGCCCTTCGTCATGCCTCTCGTCCAGTCCTACGGCGGCGAGGCGATCTACCGCGTCTACCTCTACGCGCTCCCGGGTGTGACTGCCCTGGCCGCAGTCGCCCTCGTCGAGCTCGGTGGCCGCTTCGGGCGCGGGATCGCCGTGGCTGCAGGCCTCGTCCTCGCCGCGGGCTTCGTGGTCGTCCACTACGGCCGCGAGCTGCAGAACCATGTCGATCCGTCCGAGGTCGCGATCCAAGAGGCGCTGGCCGCCCGGCCCGAGCCGGTGCTGATCGGCGCCAACTTCGGCGACTGGACACCGGCGGACCTGTCGGCGCGCTACCCGATGATCCAGTTCAGCGAGACGTGGACGCCGAACATCAGCGACGAGCTCGATCCGGCCTCGGCGGTGCCGCTCGTCGACCAGCTCGACCCGATCGCCGACGACCTGCTCGGCCTCACCGACGGCAGCGTCTACGTGACCCTCGGCCCCGGGATGATCGAGGTCCTCCATCAGACGGGCAGCCTCCCGATCGCGAGCGTGGACGAGGCGCTCGAGTTGCTCACCAGTTCCCAGCGGTTCGTCGTCGTCACCCGGATCGGTGACAGCGCCTTGCTGCGCGTCACGAGATGAGGTCGACCATGGAGCGTCCCGTTCCCCCAACCGCCGCCGCAGCCTCCGAGCGTCGGCTGCGCGCCCTGCACCCCGATGCCGGGCCGGTCGCGGTGGGCAGCGTCGACGTCGACAGCGGCCGGGTCGTGTGGCGGACACCCGCCGACGTGCGCGCCGGCCTCGGCCGGGCGTTCGTGCTGTTGCGCGACGGCGGATGGCCGGTCGGTATCGACGTGCTCCCGCTCGTCGCCGGCGAGTTGGACGTGCCCGTCGGCCCGGAGCTGGTGCTCGGCCGACCGGCGCGCCGAGCCCGCTCGCCCGCTGCGCGGATGCCGCTCACCGTGGTGATCTGCACTCGTCAGCGTCCGGCGGCCCTGCAGCACGCGTTGCAGCGGATCGTCGCCCTGGAGCCCGCCGCCGCCGAGGTGATCGTCGTCGACAACGCCCCTCAGGACGATGCCACCGCAGCGGTGGTCGACGGCTTCGGCGGAGCGGTCCGGCGCGTGGTCGAAGAGGTGCCCGGGCTCTCACAGGCGCGCAACCGGGGCCTCGCCGCCGTGGGCACCACCTACGTCGCCTTCACCGACGACGACATCGCCCCCGACCCGGCCTGGGTCGACGTGCTGTCGGCGACGTTCGCCGCGGTGCCCGGCTCGGTGTGCGTGAGCGGTGCCGTGCTGCCCGCGTCGCTCACCACTCGCGCCGAGCTGCTCTTCGCGACGATCGGCGGCTACGGGACCGACGTCGCCGAACGCGACTACCACCTGTCGGTCGAACCGCCGCCGTCGCCGTTGTTCCCGTTCCACCCGAAGCTGCTCGGCACCGGGGCGAACATGGCGTTCCGCACCGAGACGCTGCGCGGCCTGGGCGGGTTCGACACGGCGCTCGGCGCCGGCACCCCGGCTCGCGGCGGCGAGGACATCGACATCGCCGTGCGCCTGCTGCATGCCGGGCATCTGCTCGTGCGCCAGCCGGCCGCCGTGCTCTGGCACCCCTCGCCGAGCACCGAGGAGGGATTGCGTCGACAGATGCACGACTACGGGTGCGGTCTGGCCGCTGCCTTCACGAAGTTCGCGAGCCACCGGGGCACGAACACGGCCATGGCCCGACGGTTGGTCGCCGGGATGAGCTATCTGCTGTCGCCGTCGTCGCCCCGTCGGCGCGACCACGCCGACGGGTTCCCCGGTGCGCTCACGCGGGCCGAGCTGGCCGGGTTGGCGGAAGGTCCGGTCGCCTATGCCGCGGCGGTCCGTCGTCGTCGTCGCCTCGAGCGCATGCCGGTGGGCTGACCGGTGGTCGTGCCCCCTCACGCCATCGGCAGCCTGGTGCTGCCCGTCGTGCAGGCCCGCGCCTGGCGTCGCCAGCTCGTTCGTCAGCGAGCCGGCGACGAGGCGATCGCCGCGTTGACCCGGAGCGGGCGCATCCGCGCGGTGGAGTCGTGGACGTCGCTCCCGACGCTCGGTGACACGGCGGTGCTGCGCGTGCGGACGGCTCGCGAGGGAGACCTGATCGTGAAGGTCGCCGTGTCGACCGCGGCGGGGCAGGGGCTGGATCGCCATGCGCACCTGCTCGGCCATCTCGCCGGCGTCGCCGCGGTGCGCCGTGCCGTGCCCGAGCTGATGGTGGTCGGCGACCTCGGCCGACACCGCTACGTCGTGGAGCGCGCCGTGCCGGGGCGGCCGCTCACCGGGGCGCGCGGACGGGGTGCGAGGGCCGCGGCGTTGCGGACGGCGGCACAGGTGCATGCAGCGACGGCGGGCCCGCCGGGCGATGCGACGGGCGTGGTGCTCGCCTCGGTGGAGGCCGATCTGGCACGGCTCGGCCGGGTGTGCCGCACCGCCACCCACCGGCGCACCGTCGACCGGCTCGCCCGGGCGCTCGCTGCAGGCCTCGACACCCCCGGCCTCGTGACGTCGGTGGTGCACGGCGACTTCTGGTCCGGCAACGTGCTCGCCGTCGGTCCGGCGGACGAGCTGCGATCGATCTCGATCGTCGACTGGGAGCGCGGCTCGCTGCACGGCCTGCCCGAGGTCGATCAGGTGCACTACCTGCTCACCGAGCACCCGGTCGGCTTCTCGGCAGCCGTTCGCTCATGGCTCGACGCACCGGGCACGACCATCGGCGAACGCCTCGCCGACATCGACGTGCCGGTGCTCAACCCGCGGCTCGGCAGCGCGCTGTGCGCAGCGTTGGCCTGGCTGAGCCACGTGGGCGCAGGCCTCGACACGGCCCGTCGTTTCCGTGCGGGCCCGCTGTGGGTGCGCACCGAGGTGGGTGCGGTGCTCGACACGCTCGGAGGCCGCGGTGGTGCGCTCGAGGACCTGGCCGAGCGGCGTGGCTGAACGCCCGACCTCGGCGGGCGTGGCCCGCACTGCGGCGACGCTGGTGCTCGGCAGCTTCGCCACGTCGGCGGTGGGTCTGCTGTTCTGGCTCGTCGCCGCCCGGCACCTCGGGCGCGCCGAGCTGGGTCGCGACGCGGCCACGTTGTCGCTCGTGATGCTCGCGGCGACGCTGGGCAGCCTCGACTGGCCGAACGCGCTGCCCCGGTACCTGTCCGGCGCAGGGGCGTCGGCGCGTCGGCTCGTCGCCGTCGTCCAAGGCTGCGCGGTCGGCCTTGCCGTGGTGGTGGGGGTGGTGCTCGTCCTGATCGCCGCGGGCTCGACGCCGGTGCTCGCCCATCTGCTCCACGCGCCGTGGCAGCTCGCTGCCTTCCTCGGCGCCGTCGCCGTGTGGAGCGCGTTCTCGCTGCAGGACGCAGTGCTGATCGGGCTCGGCCGCGAGCGGTGGTTGCTCGTCGCCAACCTCGTGTTCGCGGTGGCCAAGCTCGCCGTCCTCGCCCTGGTGGTGCAGTCGATGACGACCTCGGCGGTGGTGGTCAGCTGGATCGTGCCGGCGCTGGCGATGACCCTGGTGGTCCAGCTCGGCGTGGTGCGGCCCGCGCTCGGCGCGCAGGCCGACCGGCGACCCGGCGTCGTGCCCGGGGCCGATGCGGCGCTGCCCCCGGGCCGTCGGCTCGCCGGCCTCGTGCTCACGGGTGCTGCGGCCAACGTGGTGGGCACGCTCGTGGTGGGGTTGATGCCGCTCGTCGTGACGGCCCACCTCGGCCCGGCGGCCACGGCCGGGTACCAGCTCGCCTGGTCGGCCGTCTACGTGCTGTTCCTCGCGCCGCGGTATGTCGCCCAGGCGGTGCTCGCCCGCGCGGGCGCTGCCCCGGGTGGGCTCGACCAGGTGCTGCGCGCCGCGCTGCGCGGCGCGCTCGCCCTGGTCGCTGCGGCTGCGGCGGTGGCCGCGGCCGTCGCGGGGCCGGTGCTCGACCTGGTGGGCGGCAGCTACCGGCAGGACACCGCCGGCCTGCTGCGGTTGATGGCTCTCGCCGCGGTGCCGCACTGCGTGCTGGTGCTGGCCGGCGCGTGGGCGCGGGCGCACCAGCGGCCGGGATGGGCCGTCGCCGTGACCTCGGTCGAGCACCTCACGGTGATGGCGCTCGCGCTCGTGCTGCTCCCCGGGCAGGGCCTCGCCGGGGTCGGCTGGGCCTGGCTGATCGGCGAGGGCGTGGTGGCGGCCGTCGTGCTCGTGGCGTACCGGCGGCGACCGGGTCGTCGTGACACAGGTCCCGTCGTCGCCCGTCGGGCCGCGGGCGAGTCGATTCTCAGTGTGCCCAACTAGCCTGTGGGCCGTGCATCAGACCGCGCAGCCTCCCGCCGTGCCGCCCCAGGCCAACGACGCCTGCTGGTGCGGGAGCGGGCGCAAGTACAAGCGCTGCCATCGCGCCCTCGAAGGGCGAGTGCTGCCCGGTGTCGTGTCGCCGATGCGCAGCGTGCCCGAGCACATCGGTCGGCCGCCCTACGCCGACAGCGGTGAGGTCACCCGTTGGAACGAGTCGCGGGTCAAGTCCCCCGAGGTCGTCGAGCGCATGCGCCACGCCGGCGCGATGGCCGCCGAGGTGTTGCGCCTGGCCGGTGAGATGGTGCGACCGGGGATCACCACCGACGAGATCGACGTCTACGTCCACGAGCTGTGCATCGCCCGTGGCGCCTACCCGAGCCCGCTCAACTACCACGGCTACCCGAAGAGCGTGTGCACCAGCGTCAACGAGGTGATCTGCCACGGCATCCCCGACTCGCGGGTGCTGCAGGACGGCGACATCGTCAACCTCGACGTCACCTGCTACGTCGGCGGCGTGCACGGCGACACCAACGCCACGTTCTTCGTCGGCGAGGTCGACGACGAGAGCCGCCGGCTCGTGGCCTGCGCCGAAGAGGCGATGTGGCGCGGCATCGAAGCTGTCGCACCGGGTCGGCCGCTCTACGAGATCGGCAAGGCGATCGATGCCGTGGCCAAGCGCCAGCGCTTCGGTGTGGTGCGCGCGTTCATCGGCCACGGCATCGGCGAGCAGTTCCACACCGACATCCAGGTGCTGCACTACTACGACCCGCGGGCCAGCATGGTCATGCGCCCGGGCATGACGTTCACCATCGAGCCGATGATCAATGCCGGTGTCTGGCAGCATCGGATGGCCTTCGACGACGGGTGGACCGCGGTGACCGCGGACGGTCGCCGGTCGGCGCAGTTCGAGCACACCTGCCTCGTCACCGACGAGGGTGTCGAGGTGCTCACTGCGCCGGGCGCAGTGTCGCCGAGCGCGCCCTGGATGCGCTGAGCGCGCTCGTCAGCTGCCGAGCGAGCGCAGCAGACGGTCGAGCGTCTGGCGCAGCACGGTGCTCGAGGTGTGCGGCGTGTAGGGCAGGTAGAGCACCGTCGCCCCCACGTCGGCCATCTGCTGCTCGCGCCGCTCGCCGCGCTCGGTGTGCTGCCAGTCGTCGCCCTTGAACAGCACGTCGAAGCGGTGCTCGCGCCACACGTCGCGCTTGTCGGACGATGCGTCGACCACCACCTCGTCGACGAAGCGGACCGCGCCCACGATCGCCATGCGCTCCTCGAGCGGCACGATCGGCCGGTAGCCCTTCATCGCCTCGACGACCTCGTCGGTGACCACACCGGCGATGAGGAGGTCACAGCGCTCGCGCGACTCGCGCAGGATGTTGAGGTGGCCGATGTGGAACATGTCGAACACACCGGGCACATAACCGACCGTCAAGGAACCTTCTGGTCGACCTGCTGGCATGCGCTCAGGGTACAGGGGCACGCGCGCAGTGCGCCGGGACCCGGGCGCGTGGGCGCACATCTTGAGACCGTCAAGACCCTACGGAACGGGCGTTTCCGTACCCTGACGACATGTCGAAGTCGACGGCGCGTGTGTCCGACCAGCGGCCTCTGAGGATCGCTCTGATCGGCACGCGTGGGGTGCCGGCACGCTACGGCGGATTCGAGACCGCTGTCGAAGAAGTGGGCAAGCGGCTCGTTGCTCGCGGCCACGAGGTGACGGTCTACTGCCGCACGGTGCCCGGCCAGCCGCGGCCCGCCGAGCACCTCGGGATGCGCCTGGTGCACCTGCCGGCGCTGCGCCGCAAGACGCTCGAGACGCTGTCGCACACCTTCTTGTCGGCGCTGCACGGCATCGTCCGTCGCCGCCGCTTCGACGCGGCGTTCGTGTTCAACGCGGGCAACGCGTTCTTCGTGCCGCTGGTGCGCCGTGTGCGCACGCCGGTGGCCGTCCACGTCGACGGCCTCGAGTGGCGGCGAGCCAAGTGGAGTGGGCTCGGGCGTCGCTACTACCGGGTCGCCGAAGCGGTCGCCGTGCGTTGGGCCGATGCGCTCATCGCCGATGCCCGGGGCATCGCCGAGTACTACGAGGAGGAGTTCGGCGTCACCACCCGGCAGATCGCCTATGGCGCGGACGTGCTTCGCGACCTGGGCCACGACCGGCTCGCCGAGGTCGGCCTCGAGCGCAAGGAGTACCACCTCGTGGTGGCCCGCTTCGAGCCCGAGAACAACGTGGACCTGATCGTGCGCGCCTACCACGCGAGCGATGCGACGCTCCCGCTCGTGGTGGTCGGCTCGGCGCCGTACGCCGACGAGTACACGGCCCGCATCGAGGAGATGGCCGCGGCCGACGACCGCATCCGGCTGTTCGGCGGGGTGTGGGACCAGGAGCTGCTCGACCAGCTCTACGGCAATGCCCGGCTCTACCTGCACGGCCATTCGTGCGGTGGCACGAACCCGTCGCTGCTACGGGCGATGGGCGCCGGCGCTGCGGTCGCTGCCTACGACGTGGTGTTCAACCGCGAGGTGCTCGGCCAGCACGGGATGTTCTTCCACGACGAGGCGAGTGCGATCGAGCTGTTGGTCTCGGCCGAGAGCCATCCGGCGCACCATCGGGCCATCGGCACGTGGCTGCAGTACCGGATCGACACCGTCTATCGCTGGGACGACGTCGCCGACGGCTACGAGCAGCTCGCCCTCGACCTCGCCGACCGGCGGGTGCGCCGAGGTGCGGCGAGCGGCCGGCGCACGGGCGCGGACCGGTGGAACGCTCCCACGTTGGCGCTGCCGCCGCAGCCCGAGGTCGCCGTCGCCGAGTCGGTGGTGCGACCGGCGGACATCGAGCGCGAGAACGCTCCGGTCCCGGTGGCAGGTTCCTGAGATGGGTGGGCCCGCCATGCAACTGGCACCTGCAGCCGACCTCCAGGTCGATCCTGCGTCGTACGGGTTCCGTGAGGGCCTCGGCGCCCTTCGCCGGGCGCAGAAGACCTCGAAGGGCGCCCCGCTCTACTCGCGTCTGGTCAACCGCCCCTTCGGCCGTCTGCTCGCTGCGGCGGCCAACGTGGTGGGCCTCAGCCCGAACCAGGTGACGGCGATCAGCGCCTGCTTCACGTTCACCGGCATCGGGTTGATCGCGACGATGCAGTCGACGTTGCTCGTGTCGGTCGCCGTGGTGGCCCTGCTCGTGGTCGGCTACGCGTTCGACGCCGCCGACGGCCAGCTCGCCCGCCTGCGCGGCACGTCGAGCCCGGTCGGCGAGTGGCTCGACCATGTCGTCGACGCCGTGAAGATCGCCTCGCTGCACCTGGCCGTGCTCGTGCACTGGTACCGCTTCGACGAGGTGCGCGGGCCCCTGCTGCTGGTGCCCCTGGCGTTCCAGATCATCGCCTCGTCCATGTTCTTCACGATCATCCTCAACGACCACATGCGCCGCGCCCGCCGTGGCAACGCCCACGCCATCTTGCAGGGTGACGGTCGGTCGTCGTGGTGGTATTCGCTGGCCGTGGTGCCGACCGACTACGGCCTGCTCTGCCTCGTGCTCGGGTTGCTGTGGTGGCAGGCGGGCTTCGCCACGCTGTACACCCTCCTGCTCGTGGCCAATGCCGGCTTCCTGGCGCTCGCCCTGCCCCGCTGGTTCCGCGAGGTCGCGGCCGGCGGTCGGGCCTGACCCGGTTCGGCCTCGCCCCGGTTCAGGTCCTGCCGCGGTTCAGCCGAGGTCGAGCCCTGTGGCCAGGGCCAGGGTGAACAGCGCCGCGACCCGGAGCCGGTAGCGCTGCGGGGTGAACCGGGCCTCGAAGGTGGAGCGCGCCCGTCGCGCGGCGACAGCCACCTGGTCGCGGTCGAGCGAGCGCAGCAGCTCCGCCAGCGCCTCGACGTCGCCGAGCGGGTAGAGCCAGCCGTCGACACCGTTGGTGATCACCTCGAGCGGTCCGCCGGCGCGGCTCGCGATGACCGGGCGGCCGTGGGCGAAGGCCTCGATCATCACGAGCCCGAACGGCTCGGGCTGGTCCGAGGGCAGGACGAGGACGTCTGCGGCATCGAGGTGAGGGCCGATCGCGGGCACCTCACCGACGATGTCCACCGTGGCCCGCAGCGCCGGTGACGCGCCGAGCACGTCGTCGACGAGCGCCGGGACATCGACCCGGGCGCCCGACGGCGGCGGGCCACCGAGCACGGTCAGCCGGCCCGGGCAGCCGGCGCGCGCCCACGCGGTGAGCAGTGTGCGGTGGCCCTTCCAGGCGTTCCAGCGCGCCGCGACGACCAGGTGCAGCGGCCCCTCTCGGCTGCCTGGGTCGTCGCCGGCGAGCTGCTCGTCGAGGCCCGGCACGCAGTTCTCGACGATCTCCGAGCGGCGCAGCCGGGCTGCGGTATCGACGGCGCGGGAGATGGTCAGCCGCAACGTGGTGGCCCGGGCGAGCAGGCGCAGCACACGGGCCTCCGCGCCGCTCCAGATCTCCTGGACGTGCACGCTCACGACGCGGGTGCCGGCCAGGCGTGCCGCGGGTGCGGCGAGCAGGCAGGCGCTCGTGGCGCAGTGCACCACGGTCGGCCGGGTGCGACGCAGCTCGCGGGTGAGCCGCAGCGTGCCGCGACCCAGGCTGAGCAGGCCTCGTGGCCGCAGCAGGGCGCGGCGCAGGATCGGCAGTCCGAGGTGGCGCACGGCGACCCCACGGCGTTCGAGCTCGTGGCACAGCGGGGTGGGCCCGTGCGGGAGGTCGACGGGCAGCCATACCTCGACCTCGGCGCGCACGAGCGTGGTGAGGGCCTCGACGATCTCGAGCAGCATCCGGTCCGCGCCGTAGAGCTCGTCGGAGGAGTGGACCACGACGACTCGTGGCCGCACCGGTCCGGCTGGGTCACCGACCTGTCTGACCTGGGCGTCGGCGTCTGAGCCGGGCGAGATGGTCACCTTGTCACCGTAGTTCGCGCCCACGACCCGGTCGGCGGAGGTGGCGCCGTGCTCACAGCCGCAGGGCGGTGAGGTTGTCGATGGTGATGACGATGGGCGGGTTGGTCGCCGTGGTCGACAGGTAGCCGACGAGGCCGACGCCGCCGGGGGCCTGGAGCTCGGGGGTGGTGTCGGTGGTCGTGAGGGTCCATGCGGCGGGCTCGGGTGTGCCGGTCGGCCAGACCTTGAGGTTGAGCGTCGTGGGGTTGGTGCCGACCACCTGCAGGCGGACCTCGAAGGTGGTCGGGCCGGTCACCGTGAGGCCGGGGACGATGGCGTCGGCCAGTGGGATCTCGGTGCCGACGAACCGTTCGAGGATCGCCTGGACGCTGCCGTTGGGCTGGATGCGCAGCTTGGCGCGGTAGTCGTGGGTGCCCACGCGCCGCCCGGTCAGCGAGACGAACACGCTTCCGCCCGCCACGCGTCGATCGACGCCGAGGGTGGCGCGCACGTCGGTGGCCGTCGAGCCTGCCTGCGCGCCGCTGGTGTAGGCGGCCAGCCCGCGCCCACGTTGGTCGAGGGTCATCCGCCCTATGCCGTCGGCGACCGAGAATCGCTCTGCGGGGCCGACGAGCGTCC
>DAINND010000001.1:16675-59314 GCA_036736065.1 Ilumatobacteraceae bacterium | reverse complement strand
ATCGACTCCTTCGAGGGCAGCTTCGGTCTGCTGCCACTCGGCCTCGGGGGATCGATCGACGAGCCATTGATCATCGAGGAGGGCGCCGAAGGCTTCGACACAGATGTCGACTTCGGGGCGTACAACGCGTGCACGGCTCTCGGCGATCCGGCGGCGGCGATCGGCTGTCTCCAGGCAGGCATGGCCGACGGCAGCGTCGACCCGAGCTTGGTGCCGGTTCCGGTGCGCCACCCCGAGTGCGGGGTGGCTGAGCTCTACGTGCTCGGCGCGGTCTACATGATGGACGATGCGTCGTTCGTCGCTGCGGTGACCGCGGCGCAGCCCTGCATCATCGGTCTTGTCGCTGCCGGGGCGGTCGACTCGTTCGAGGTGCCCTACGAGCTGATCGCACCTGAGTGCCTGCTCGGCAAGAACTGGTACAACGACGATGACATCACGGCCAACGAAGCGTCCTTCGCCTGCGCCGAGGCGGTCCGCCAGGGCCTCTGAGGCGCCTCAGGGCACGACGACGGCCGTGGCGGAGGCCCGGCCGGTGTCGTCAGCTCCCGACGACGCCGGTGAGGACGTCGTCGATGATCTCGTCGTCGACGGCGCCGAGCAGCTGCTGCACCTCGCCATCGGTGCCCACGACGGCGAAGGCCGGCTGACCGGCGATGTCGAAGCGGGCGAACACGTCACCCGGGTCGTCGCTGATCACGGGGAAGGTGAGCCCGTGACGGTCGATGAACCCCTGGAAGGAGTCGTCGTCGCCGATCCAGGCCACGCCGATGAAGGTGACCTGGCCGGCCCACCGTTTCGCTGCCTCCTCGACCGAGGGGGCTTCCCGGTTGCAGGTGCCTCAACCAGGCGCCCAGAACCAGAACGCGACGGGCTTGCCGGCCACGGTCGTCCCGTCGAAGGTGCCGCCACCGACGAGTGGAGCGGTGAAGCGCAACGCCTCCGGCGCCGCGACGGCAGGCGTCTCGGTGGCCGGCGGGGTGCTGGCCGGATCCGTTGTGGCCGGATCGGTCGACCCCGTCGCCGCAGTGGTGGCGGTGGCCATCGTCGGCGGCGCCGTGGTGGCGAGCCCGGCGGACTCGACCGCCGTCTCGTCGCCGCACGCTGCAGCAGCGAGGCCGAGCACGGCGACCAGGCTCGCAGTGAGGGCACGGGACCGACGCACGTCTCCACCCTATGCGCCCGTAGCCTGGAAATGCCATGCGGACCCGAACACTGCTGCTGCTCGCCGTCTCCTGCGGGCTCGTGATCCTCGTCGCCGGGGGCTTCTGGCTGTTGCGCCTCGACGGGGCGAACGAGACCGGTTCGGTCACCTTCGCGATCGGTGACACCGCGCAGGCCGGAGACCTGCGGATCACCGTGCTGTCGGCCGCCGAAGGTGACGGGCTGATGGAGGTGGAGGTCCGCACCTCGGGCGTCGAGGACCCCCGGGGGTTCGATGCCTTCACCCTGCTCACCTCCGACCTGCTGTCGCCGGTGGACCCTGGCGACGATCCGGCAGGCTGCCGGGCCACCACCGTGGCCGAGCAGACGTGCACCCTGCGCTACGACACCTCGGCTGCGCCGACCGATGGTGTGCGCGTGCTCGTGGTGCGACGTGGCGAAGACGTGCGACGCTGGTCGCTCGTGCGGCCCGGGTGATCGAGGTGGTGGCACTACCAGCGAGTAAGGCGACGGGTGTCGGTGCGAGGCGGTACCGTGTCGCGCCGGACCGAGCACTTGCGAGGAGTTGACCGATGGACACTGCCGACACCGAGTTCGACCTGGTCGTCATCGGTGGTGGCCCAGGTGGCTATGGCGCTGCGCTCTACGCCACCTCCGCCGGCTTGAAGGTCGCCATCGTCGAGAAGGGCAGCATGGGTGGCACCTGCCTCAACCGCGGCTGCATCCCGGCGAAGGCCTATCTCGAGACGGCTGCTGTGCACCGCCACGTCGCCCACGCGTCCGAGTTCGGCATCACCTCGAGCGCCCCCACGGTCGATTTCGCCGTGTCGCAGTCGCGCAAGCAGAAGATCGTCGACGGCATCGTGAAGAGCCTCACCGGGTTCATGGTGTCGAAGAAGATCACGATCCTGGCTGGAACCGGTTCGCTGGGTGCGGAGCGCACGGTGAACGTGCGGCTCAACGAAGGTGGCAGCACCTCGCTGCGCGGCCGCCATGTGCTGCTCGCCTCCGGCTCGGTGCCGCGCACCATCCCTGGGTTCGAGGTCGGCGGGCCGATCATGACGAGCGACGAGGTGCTCATGCTCGATCGCGTGCCACCGCGCATCGCCGTCATCGGCGGCGGGGCGATCGGATGCGAGTTCGCCAGCACCTTCGCCGACCTCGGCGCAGCGGTCACCATCCTCGAGGGGATGCCCAAGAGCCTGCCCGGCCGCGATGCCGACGTGGCCAACGTGGTGGTGCGCAGCTTCAAGAAGAAGAAGATCGACATCCGCACCGGCGTCAAGGTCACCGGGCACACGCCCACCCCTGCGGGCGGCACCGTGGTGCACTTCGGCGACGGCGAGTCGCGCGAGGTCGACGCCGTCGTGGTGAGCGTCGGCCGGCGCCCCTACGCCGACGAGCTCGGCCTGCAGGGCACCGGGGTGAAGGTCGACCAGCGCGGCTACGTCGAAGTCGACGAGTACTGCCGCACCGGTGAGCCCGGCGTCTACGCCATCGGCGACCTCATCAACACCCCGCAACTCGCCCACGTCGGCTATGCGGAGGCGATCCTCGTCACCAAGCACCTCCTCGGCGAGCGGCCCGCGCCGGTCGACTACGACCGCGTGCCGTGGGCCATCTACTGCCATCCGGAGGTCGCCTGGGCCGGCCCCGGTGAGGAAGCGGCCAAGGCCGCCGGCCACGACGTGGTGGTCGCCAAGCACCAGTTCCGCGCGAACAGCCGCGCTCAGATCCTGGGCGACACGGACGGTCTGGTGAAGGTGATCGCGAAGAAGAACCCCGACGGCACCGCTGGCCAGATCCTCGGCGTCCACATGGTGGGCCCGTGGGTGACCGAGCAGTTGAGCGGCGGCTACCTCGCGGTCAACTGGGAGGCCACCGTCGCCGAGGTCGCCGAGTTCATCCAACCCCACCCGAGCCTGACCGAGTTGTTCGGAGAGACCGTGCTGTCGCTCACCGGCCGGTCCCTGAACGCCTGACCTTTCGCATCGAACGGAGAACACCATGGCCGACGTCACCCTGCCCCAGTTGGGCGAGACCGTCACCGAGGGAACGATCACCCGCTGGTTCAAGAAGGTGGGTGACGCCGTGGCGGCCGACGAGCCGCTGTTCGAGGTGAGCACCGACAAGGTCGACACCGAGGTGCCTTCGCCGATCGCCGGCACGGTGCTGCAGATCCTCGCCCAGGAGGGCGACACCGTTCCCGTCGGCGCCGTGATCGCCGTCGTGGGCAGCGCCGACGCACCTGCTCCGGCTCCTGCACCTGCTCCCGCTCCGGCTCCCGAGCCGGCCCCGGCCCCCGAGCCTGCACCTGCTCCGGCTCCCGAGCCCGTTCCTGCGCAGGCAGCGGGCACCGGCCAGTGGCCGGGATCGGCGCTCCCACTCGCCGACGGCTCGGCCCCGGCCGGCTTCCCCGTGAAGGGCAACGTCAACTCGATGCTCTACCACACCACGGAGAGCCAGCACTACGAGGTCACCGTCGCCGAGGTGTACTTCGCATCGGACGCCGCCGCCGAGGCTGCGGGCTTCACCCGCTCGTCGCGCACCCGCAACGGCGATGCCGCGACGCCGAGCCCGGAGCCTGCTGCAGGCGGCGGCGAGCCGGCCGGAAGCGAGACCGCCGGCGGGGATGCCCGGCTCCTGTCGCCGGTGGTGCGCCGTCTGGTCGCCGATCACGGGCTCGATCCGGACGACATCGTCGGCACCGGACCGGGGGGCCGGATCACTCGCGACAACGTGCTCGACCACATCGATCGCCTGGGTGGCTCGACGGCTCCTGCGCCTGCTCCGGCTCCTGCGCCTGCTCCTGCACCCGCCCCGGCACCAGCTCCTGCACCCGCTCCGACTCCTGCGCCAGCCCCGGCACCAGCACCTGCACCGGCGACCGCCGATGCTTCGGGAGCACGCGACACGGTCGTGCCGCTCAGCAAGATCCGCCGCCTCACCGGCAGCCACATGGTGATGAGCAAGTCGGTGAGCCCGCACGCCTTCAGCGTGGTCGAGGTCGACTACGCGAATGTCGACGCCACACGCAGCCGGGTGAAGCAGTCGTGGAAGCAGGCCGAGGGCTTCAGCCTCACCTACCTCCCCTTCATCACCCGGGCCATCGTCGATGCGCTCGTCGAGTTCCCACACCTCAACGCGAGCGTGCAGGGGGACGACCTGGTGGTGCACCACTTCATCGACATCGGCGTAGCCGTCGACCTCGACTTCCAGGGCCTGCTCGTGCCGGTCGTGCGCGCCGCCGAGACCAAGCGCCTGCGGGCCATCGCTCGCGAGATCAACGACCTCGCCGGACGCGCCCGGAGCCGCAAGCTGAGCCCGGACGAGATCCAGGGCGGCACCTTCACGATCTCGAACAACGGATCGGCCGGCAGTGTGCTGACGATGGCGATCATCAACCAGCCGCAGGTGGCGATCATCTCGACCGACGCGATCGTGCGCAAGCCCGTGGTGGCCAAGCTGCCCGACGGTGGTGAGGCGATCGTCATCCATCCCGTCGGCAACCTGGCGATGAGCTGGGACCATCGGGCCTTCGACGGCGCCTATGCGGCCGGGTTCCTCGTGAAGGTCAAGGAGATCCTCGAGACCCGTGAGTGGGACGCCGAGCTCTGACGCCGAGCGCGACGCCGTGATCGGGCCCCTGCGGGCCCGCTGGCTCGGCTCCGTGCCCTACCGCGAGGCGCTGGCTCTCCAGCAGGGCCTGTTCGACAACGGGTCCGAGCAGCACCTGCTGCTGCTCGAGCATCCGCACGTGTTCACCTACGGTCCGCGCACCGAGCTCGAACGCAACCTGCGCTGCGACCCCGACGCCGTCGGCGCCGAGCTCGTGGCGGTCAAGCGCGGCGGGGACGTCACCTACCACGGCCCGGGCCAGCTGGTGGGCTACCCGGTGCTCAGCGTGCCGAACAGCCTGGGCGCGGCCCAGCACGTCGCCGCGGTGCAGGAGGTCGTGGTCCGCACGCTGGGCGAGCTCGGCCTCGACGACGTCGGCGTGCTGAGCGAGTACCCCGGGGTGTGGGTGGGTGTGGGTGGGCCGACGCCGCGCAAGATCTGCGCGATCGGGGTGCGGCTGGCGCACGGGCGGACGATGCACGGGTTCGCACTGAACGTGCACCCCGACCTCACCTACATGCGCGAGCACATCGTGCCGTGCGGCATCGCCGACAAGCCGGTCACCTCGCTCGCCGAAGAGGGCGTCGACGTGCCGATGCAGACAGTGGTCGACGTGCTCGTCCGTCACGCCGCGACGATCTGGGCCGACGGCGCCGTCGAACGTCAGGACGTGGCGTGGAAGCACCGTCCCGACGACCTGTCCGCCTTCTCGCGGGGCCTCGGTGCCGGTGCCCCCGTCCGCTCGGCAGCCGATCACGGCACCGTGCCGGCGCGGCTGCTCGGCAGGCTCGACCAGGCCGGCGTCACCGGCGGGCTGGCCATCGCGGCCCGCAAGCCCGACTGGCTGCGGCCGAAGGTGGTGCACGGCGCTGGCGTGCTGCAGCTGAAGCAGACGGTGCGCGACCTCGGCCTGGTGACCGTCTGCGAGGAGGCCGGCTGCCCGAACCTGAGCGACTGCTGGGCCGACGGCACTGCGACGTTCATGGTGCTCGGCGAGCGCTGCACCAGGGCCTGTGGGTTCTGCCTGGTCGACACGCAGCGCCCCGAGGCCCCCGCAGCCGACGAGCCGACTCGGGTCGCCGAGGCGGTGGCCAGGATGGGTCTCGACCATGCCGTGCTCACCATGGTGGCCCGCGACGACCTCGCCGACGGCGGCATGGCCCATGTCGCTGCGTGCGTCGCGGCGATCCGTGAGCGGATGCCGCGCACCCGCATCGAGACGCTGATCAGCGACGCGAAGGGCGATCCGACGTCGCTCGAACTGCTGTTCGCGGCCCGCCCCGACGTGCTCAACCACAACATCGAGACCGTCGCGCGGTTGCAGCGTGCCGTGCGCCCCTCGGCCGGCTATGCGCGGTCGCTCGGCGTGCTCGCACGCGCGAAGGCGGCCGGCCTCACCACCAAGTCGGGCCGCATCGTCGGCATGGGCGAGTCCGCGGACGAGGTGGTGGGCTGCCTGGCCGACCTCGCCGCCGTCGGGGTCGACATCGTCACCATCGGCCAGTACCTGCGGCCCACCTCGCACCACCTGCCCGTGGCTCGCTGGGTCGAGCCGGACGAGTTCGCGCACTGGGCCGCGGCGGGCACAGCGCTCGGCATCGGGCACGTCGAAGCGAGCCCGCTCACTCGCTCGAGCTACCACGCGAAGCAGGCGGCCGAACAGGTCGGTGCGGCGGTGCCGGTGGCCCTGGCCCGGCGCTGACCGGCACAATGGTGGGCATGAGCTCCACCGCCACGTCCGGCCCGTTCCTCGACCGCATCGCCCGCGCCCGGCGCGCCATGGACGCGACCGGGGTCGACGTGCTGTTGCTGAGCGTCGGGAGCGATCTGCCGTACCTCACGGGCTACACGGCGATGCCGCTCGAGCGCCTGACGATGCTCGTCGTGCCGCGCGACGGCGATGCCACGTTGGTCATCCCGCGGCTCGAGGCGCCGAGGGTCGCGGAGCAGCCCGGCGTGTTCACGTTGTTGCCCTGGAACGAGACCGACGACCCCGTGGCGCTGGTGGCCGGGCTCGTCCCCCGTCCGAGCGTGGCGGCAGTCGGGGACACGATGTGGGCCCGCTTCGTCGTCGAGCTGCTCGGCCACTGGGGTAGTGACCGCACCCGCTACGTGCGTTCCACCACGGTGATGAACGAGTTGCGCATGGCCAAGGACGCCGCCGAGATCGCAGCCCTCGCCGCTGCTGGCGCCGCGGTCGACCGCATCGCGGCAGAGCTGCAGGCCGGGCGGATCCCGCTCGTCGGGCGGACCGAGGCAGAGGTGTCGGCCGATCTCGGCGCGCGCATCCTCGCCGAGGGCCACGAGCTGGTGAACTTCGCGATCGTCGCCGCCGGTGAGAACGCAGCATCGCCGCACCATCATCCGGGCGACCGGGTGATCCGCGAGGGCGAGATCGTGCTGTGCGACTTCGGCGGCACGATGGCCGGCTACTGCAGTGACATCACCCGCTGCGTCCACCTCGGTGAACCGCCTGCGGAGGTGGCCGAGGCCTACGCCGTGCTGCACGAGGCCCAGGCTGCCGGGGTGGCCGCAGGTGTGGTCGGCGCGCCATGTGAGGAGGTCGACCGAGCTGCCCGCAGGGTGATCGCCGAGGCCGGCTTCGGCGAGTACTTCATCCACCGCACCGGCCACGGGATCGGCATGGAGGCCCACGAGGACCCCTACATGGTCGAGGGGAACCACCTGCCGCTCGCGGCCGGTCACGCCTTCAGCGTGGAGCCGGGCATCTACGTGGCCGGCAAGTGGGGCATGCGGCTCGAGGACATCGTCGTCGCGACCGTCGACGGCCCTCGGAGGATGAACAACGTCGACCACGGCCTCGCTGTGCTCGGCTGACCGCCTTGTCGGTGGTCAGGGCGTGAACAGCGCGGGGTCGGCGCTCGGCTGGTAGGCGGTCAGCTCCGCAGTGACATCGCCGCTCACCAGCCGGGCGAGCACGCCGTCGTCGAGCGCGCAGTAGACCTTGACGCCCCCGGAGACGGGCACGTCGACACAGGTGGCCTGCTGGCCGGCGATCGCGACGGTGGAGGCCACGGTGGGCCCGATCCGGGAGAGCGCGTCGCGCCGGAGCCGCCTCGCCACGTCACCGAAGACGAAATCGGGGGTGACCCCGGTGTCGCTGATCCGTGCCGCATCGATGCTCGGTGAGCACTGCCCTGTGCTGACCGTGCAGGTCCGGCTGCCAGTGGGCTCGCTGACGTAGCGGATGTCGTTGACGGTGGTGCTCCGTCGGGTGGGGTCGGCCTGACCGGCGACCATGTCGGACATGGTGCCGTTGTAGACGAGCACGGTGCGGTAGCCGGCCGTGAAGACGGCACTCGACACCTGGTCGAGCCGGCCGAGCACGGCATCGATCGCAGGGTCCCCGCTCATCGTGCCCGCAGCCGTCGGTGTCTCGGCGAAGTACGGCCGCTCGCCGACGGCGCAGCCCCCGGCGAGAGCCAGTGCAGCAGCGGCGACCAGGCAGGTCCGGAGCCGAGATCGGGAGATCACGGCGAGGAGCGTAGGCCACACCGGGTGCAGTGCCACCTCGGGTCGTTAGCCTCGGGCGGGTGATTCGTCTCGACGCAGCGACCTTCCTGCTGCAATGGGCGGTCGGCGGGCTGTTCTTCTGCTGGTTCACGACCCGTCGACGCCTCGCCGGCCTCGGCTACGGCTGGTTGCTGCGTGGCGTCTACCTCGTCATCGCCGCGATCGGTGTCGTCTGCGCTCTGTCGTTCGGCTGGGTGCCCGGACGCGACCTCGCGGCGATCGGGGTGATCATCGCCACCGCCGCGGTGCTCACGGTGTCGATCGCCCGGCGCAAGGCCGGTGTGTCCGGCGCCGAGGTCGAGCACGACCGGCGCAGCGCCCGAGTGGCGGCGATGACGGGCATCGAACGGGCCGTGAGCGACGAGGCTCCGGTGCGCACCGGACGCGAGTTCGAGCCCACCCTCGACCTGATCGCGCCTGCCATCGGGCTGATCGGCCTCGTGGCAGCCGGCGTGGCAGCCACCGACGGCGGTGCGTGGGACACCTCGGTGTCGATCCTGCGCACGGTGGTGGGTGCGGCCTTCCTCGGCTGCGTCACCGACGCGATGCTGCTCGGGCACTGGTACCTCACGCAGCCCGGCCTGCCGCGGCGCCTGCTGAACGAGTTGGTCACCGCACTCGGGTGGGTGTGGCCGGCCGAGGTGCTGGCGATGCTGCTGCCCACCGGCATGGTGGCGGTGTGGACCGGCACGATCGACGACGGGTGGGGTGGCACCCTCGGCTGGTTCTGGGCGGCCTGTGCGATCAGCACCATCGTCCTCGTGTTCGTCACTCGGGCTGCTCTGCGCGAGCGCTACTACTCGGCGGTGATGGCTGCGACCGGCCTGCTCTACCTGGCCATCCTGACGGCGTTCGGGACCGACCTCGTCGCTCGCGCCGTGCTCGCCGGTTGAGCCGCTCTCGTTGGAGGACGGCGGCGGGGCTCGCCTAGCCTTCCGCCATGCAGCCGATCCCGCGCACCCTCTTCGCCGACGAGCACGACCAGTTCCGTGCCGCCTTCCGCAGCTGGCTCGACCACGAGGTCGTCCCCAACCACGAGGACTGGGAGCGCGAGCAGATCACCCCGCGCTCGCTGTGGCTCTCCGCGGGCAAGCAGGGCTTCCTCGGCCTCACCGTGCCGGAGGAGTACGGCGGTGGAGGCACCGACGACTACCGCTTCGCCGCGATCATGGCCGAGGAGATCGGCTACACCGGCGTGATCGGCAGCGGCAACGGGATGACGTTGCACAACGACATCGTGCTGCCCTACTTCCTGTCGCTCTGCAACGACGAGCAGAAGCAGCGCTTCCTGCCAGGCATGTGCGCGGGTGACATCATCGGCGCGCTGGCGATCACCGAGCCGAACACCGGCAGCGACGTGAGTGGCGTGCGCACCTCCGCCGTGCGCCACGGCGACGTGTTCGTGGTGAACGGGGCGAAGACGTTCATCTCCAACGGCATCAACAGCGACGTGGTGGTCACCACGGTGAAGACCGATCCGTCGGCCGGCCACCGTGGCATGAGCCTGCTGCTGCTCGAGCGGGGCATGCCCGGCTTCGAGCGTGGCCGCAACCTCGACAAGATGGGCATGCACGCCCAGGACACCGCCGAGCTGTTCTTCACCGACGTCGAGGTGCCAGCGACCAACCTGCTCGGCGAGGAGGGCAAGGGCTTCTACTACCTGATGCACAACCTGGCCCAGGAGCGCCTCGGCATCGCCGTCGGTGCCGTGGCGGTGGCGCAGGCGGCGATCGAGTGGACCCTCGACTACACCCGCGGGCGTGTGGCGTTCGGCCAGCCGGTGGCGCACTTCCAGAACTCGAAGTTCGTCCTCGCCGAGTTGCACACCGAGACACAGGCGGCGCAGGTCTACGTCGACCGCTGCGTCGAGCTGCACTGCGAGGGCAAGCTCACCGCCGAGCAGGCCGCAGCGGCGAAGTACTGGACCACCGAGCTGCAGAACAAGGTGGTCGACCGCTGCGTGCAGCTGCACGGTGGCTACGGCTACATGCGTGAGTACCCGATCGCCCGGGCGTGGGCCGACAGTCGCATCCAGTCGATCTACGGTGGCACGAGCGAGATCATGAAAGAGATCGTCGGCCGATCCCTGGTGGGTGGCTGACCTCGACAGCGCCCGGGAAGGTGGGTGAGGCGACGGTGAGCCAGCAACTGGTCCCCACGATCGACATCAGCGCGGGTCGACCTCGGGCCGAGGTGGGTGCCGAGCTCGACACGGCCTGCCGCGAGGTCGGGTTCTTCGAGGTGGTCGGCCACGGTGTGCCCGACGCGGTGATCGCGGCGATGCAGGCGGCGACGGCGGCGTTCTTCGCCCTGCCGGAGGCCGTCAAGCGCACCGCCAAGCCGACCGACCTCGAGGTGAACCGCGGCTACTCGGCGCGCGCCTCCGAAGGCCTCGGCTACAGCGTCGGTGTGGCCCGGCCCCCCGATCTGTTCGAGGCGTTCAACATCGGCCCGGACGAGCCCGCCCTCGACGACCCGGCTGTGGTCGTCGAGCGGGCTCGCCTCTTCGCGCCGAACGTGTGGCCGGCCGAGGTGCCGGCGCTGCGACCAGCGCTGGTGGCCTACATGGCCGAGGCGCGCCGGGTCGCCGACCGGCTGACCGACCTGTTCGCCGTGGCCCTCGGCCTGCCCGACGGCTTCTTCGCTCCCTCCTTCACACACAGCACCGACACCCTGCGGGTGATCCACTACGAGACCCAGCCGGGCGACCCGGACCCGCTCGCCGGCCAGATCGGCATGGGCGAGCACACCGACTACGGGGTGTGCACCGTGCTGTACGCCGACCAGGTGCCCGGCCTGCAGGTGCTGTCGCCGGCGGGGGAGTGGGTCGACGTCGTGCCCTCGCCCGGCGCGCTGCTCGTCAACCTCGGCGACCTCACGGCCGAGTGGACCAACGATCGCTGGCGCAGCACGTTGCACCGGGTGCTGCCCCCCGCCCGGCTCGCCGACCGGGCGAACCACCGCCGCTCGGTGGCCTTCTTCCACGACGGCAACCACGATGCGCTGATCGAGTGCCTGCCCACCTGCACGGGGCCGGACAACCCGCCGCGCTACGCCCCGGTGCGCGCCGGCGAGCACCTCATGGCCAAGTTGATGGGTCCGCGGCTGCTGCAGCAGTCCGACGCCCAGCAGACCACCGGCACCCGTCTCGGTTGACGTCGGCTCCGGCCGAGCCCGTGGGGTCCAGGTCGGGCTGCTCAGCCGGTCGGCTCGCCGACCAGCACGATCGCGCGCGGCTTCGGGGCACTCTCCTGATCGTCCGCGGTGTCGGGCGACTCAGGTTCGACGTAGGTGGCGACGATCAGGGTGCCGTCGTCGCCCATCAACGGCCTGGCGAAGAAGACCTTGGCCCCCGTGAGCTCGTCGAGCGGGAACGCAGTCCAGTTCGCACCGTCGGCGCTCCAGAGCAACTGATGCGGTGACGCGCCCTGTGCGCGCATCCAGGCGCGCCCACCGTCGGCGGACCCCGTCTCGTCGCGCTCCCGCAGTTGTGCGGCGATGGCGAGGCCTGCGGGACCGTTCTCGACCGTCCACCGGTTGATGCTGATCGTGTACGTCACTCGCTGGCGGAGCCGTTCGGGGATGAGCTCGTCGAGTGCCGTGCTCTGCCACGCGCCACGCACCCACGCGGCGCGTGTCTGGGCGTGCAGGCTCGTCCAGCCGGTGCCGTCGGGCAGCTCGAACGAGTCGACTCCGACCGCCAAGGTGGTGTCACCATCGAGCGACAGCGCCCACAGCGGTGAAGGTGTCGCGGGTCCGAGCTCGGTCCAGCTGTCGGCGGCGTCGATGAACCGGTGGACGAACACGTTGCCGGCCCACTCGTTGTCGACGGGGGCGTCACCACCGCCGAGCACTAGCCCATCGGCCGACTCGTCGAGCATCACCGAGGTCCACGACTCGACCTCGGGCATCGTCTCGGTGCTCACCGGCGAGACCACGCCGCGCTCATCGACCCGCAGCAACTGCATCAGGGGGATCACCTCGCTCGACTGGCTCGAATCCGGGGGCAGCGGAGCGGCGTCCCCGGCGAACGCGACGAGGACTCCGTCGGGCTCGAGGGCGGCGGCCGCCGACCAGATGTCGGTCAGCTCGGTCACGAGCACGGTGGTGCGCCAGGTCGCGCCCCGATCGTCGGAGGTCGTCAGCACGAGTGTGTCGGCGGGAAGACCGTCGTGATCGGCAGCGAGCCGGCCGACCAGCGCGACACGATCGCCGATGGCGGTCAGGGCAGGTGGGGTGGCCGCGCTGCTGACGAGTGGCGGTGCGCTGCGCAGCGGCTGCCAGGCGACCCCGTCGGGTGAGACGGCAACGCCGACGAGCTCGCTGCGCGGATCGACGTACTCGACGCCGAAGAACGGGCCCGTCCCGTCGACAGCGAGCATCCCTGCGGCACCGTCGTTGCCGAGCGGCAGCTCGATGCGTGTCCAGGTGAAGCCGGCCACGGGGGCGCCCGTCGGCTCGTCGCGGCCCGCGACGCGCGCGGTCACCAGACCGCCGCCGACGAGCTGGGCGACCGCGGCGAGCGCCGACGTCGTGCGCTGACGCCGCCGGCGCTGCTCGGCGCGTGCCCGCACCAGCGCGACGGGCCGGTCGGCCACGGCGAACTGAGCGGCACTGCGCTGCACGGCGTCGACGACGACGTGATCGGCCTCGGTGGATGCGGTCACGGTTGGGTCTCCTGGTGCTCGGGGCGGAGGTGGGAGAGGGCTGGCTGGAGTTGACCGACCGCGCGGCTGAGACGGCTCTTCACCGTTCCCGGGCGGACATCGAGCACCTCGGCCGTGCGAGCCTCGCTCCAGCCGAGCAGCAGCCGGCACACCACGCCCGAGCGCTGGTCGACGGTGAGGCCAGCGAGGGCCTGCTCGATCGACGGGTCGAGGGGGGTCGTCTCGGGCGCGGTGGTCGTGGGCAGCGCCCAACCGGGCAGCCGCCGGCCGAGGCGGCGCAGGCGTGAGCGGCTGAGGTTGAGTGCCACCCGGTAGACCCAGCCTGCAGGGCTCTGCAGCGTGCACACCCGGCCCCAGTGCTGGCAGGCACGGGCCAAGGCCTCGTCGACCGCATCGGTCGCCGCATCGAGGTCGCGCAGTGTGACGGCCATCGCCCGGATGAGCCCCGTGCGGTGTTCGCGATAGAAGTCGTCGAAGGTCGACGTGTCATGGCTCGGGTCGATGACGATCGGTTCGACTGGTCCCGCCGGCACCGGGTCCATCGTCACGTCATCCACGTCTCATACACGCCCGAGGGCGGTGTTCGGTTCCCTGGCGAGGTGGCGGCGTCGACACGCCGGTGATCAGAAGATGATGCCGGCGGCGCGCAATGCGGCTGCGTCGAGACCGAGTTGGGTGACGATCTCGTCGCTGTGCTCGCCGAACCGCGGGGCATGGTCGGCGACCCTGGCCGGGGTGGCGGAGAACCGCGGGGCGGGCCGCGGCTCGCGCAGCGTGCCTGCCACCGGGTGGTCGCGCTCGACGAACACCTCGTTGTGCAGCACCTGGCCGTCATCGGCCAGCTCGTGGAGGTGGTTGATGCGCGATGCCGGCACGTCGTGGGTCTCGGCGCCGGCGAGGAACTCCTCGACGGTGGTCGCCATCGCTGCCTCGCGCATCATCCGCACGAGCTCGCCGGCGTTCTGCGTGCGCACCAGCGCGTTGGCGAAGCGGGGGTCGTCGCCCATCTCGGGACGTCCGAGGGCGGCGCACAGGCCCTTGAACTCGGCGTCCGTGACCGCACCCGCGCTGACGAAGCCGTCGGCGAGGGCGGTGACGGCGTAGTTCGAGCCGATGGTGGGGGTGCGGGTGGCGTCGTCGTCGAGCAGCACGGCGTCCATCGCCGAGTCGGGCCACATGAAGGCGATGGCGGCGTCGAGCATGGCGAGCACGATGTGCTGGCCGCGTGCCTTGCCGGTGGCCCTGGCGTACAGCGCCGCAGTGATCGCCTGGGTGGCCGTGTAGGACGTGACCTTGTCGCACAGCAGGGTGCGGAACAGCGAGGGCTGGCCGGTCGCCGGGTCGGTCTGCACCGAGGCGAGGCCCGACGCCGCCTGGATGACGTTGTCGTACACCCGACGGTGGCTGTTGGGGCCGTCGGGCCCGTAGCCGCTGATGCTGACGTAGATGAGGTCCGGGTTCACCGCCGACAGCTGCTCGTAGCCCAGCCCGAGGCGCTCCATGGCGCCGGGGCGGAAGTTCTGGATGAGCACGTCCGCGTCGGCGACCAGCTTGGTGACCACCTCGAGGCCCTCGGCCTTCTTCAGGTCGACGACCAGGCTGCGCTTGCCGCGGTTGTTGTTCAGGAAGATGCCGGTCATCCCGCCCTTGTTCGAGCCGAGGAAGCGCATCACGTCACCGAGGCCCGGTGACTCCACCTTCACCACGTCGGCGCCCTGGTCGGCGAGCATCATGCCCGCCAACGGCCCCGAGATCATGACCGACAGATCGACAACCTTGACTCCATCCAATGGCCCCATGGGCGCATGGTTGCATGTCAACGGGCGTCGCGCACACCCCTGCTCGCGGCCAGCCCCACCACGGCCGCAGTCACCGCCGTGGCGAAACCGAGCACGAGCGCCGTGACGAGTGCGATCTGCCCGCGGTCGGCTGCGGCGATGAACGCGCCGCCGACGCCGTAGCCCAACGAGAAGCCGAGCGAGTCGATGAGGCGCACCTGGCCGCTCACCGCGCCCTCGCGCCCAGGCTCGGCGTAGCTCATCGACGCCACCGTGGTCGGGTTGTAGAGCAGGCCCATCCCGACGCCGCCGACGGTCCACGCGACGAACACCGCCCACAGGGGCCAGCCCGCCCACACGATCGGCACCACGGCGAGCGTCGCCGCGCCCATCACGGCGAACCCGATCGTCGACGCCCGCGCGACGGTGAGGCCGGTCAGGCGGGTCGACAGCATCTGGCCGCCCGTCCACGAGATGGAGGCGCCGACGATGACGAACCCCTGCACGAGGGGCGATGCGCCGTGGATGCGGTCGGCGGCGAGCGGAGCGAGGCTGTCGACGCCGATGAACGCCGCGGCAGCCAGCAACCGCACGGTGAGCACGGCGGGGAAGCCGGGACGAGCCGTGAACGATCCGGCGGGCAGCAACCGGCGCAGCGCCGGGGTGGCCACCGCCAGCCCGACGAGCGACCCGAGCACGACGACGATGAAGTTCGATGCGGGCAGGGCCAGCACCAGCGCGCCGATGCCGATCGCAGCGATCAGGGCGAGGCTACCCATGCGCCGGTCCTCGCCATCCCCGGCGTGGGGCGATGGGCCGTAGGCGCGCATCGGGATGGCGCCGAGCAGCCCGACGAGCACGGCGACAGGAACGATGCCGTAGAACACCCACCGCCAACCGAAGGCGTCCGTGATGAGCCCACCGAACAACGGGCCCACGAGGCTCGGCAGCACCCAGCCGGCCGACAGCCAGGCGTACATCATCGGCTGGCGCTGCTCGGGGAAAGCTCGTTTGACGAGGATGAACGCGACAGGGGAGAAGCCGCCCGACCCGAGGCCCTGGAGCAGTCGACCGAGGACGACGATCCACATGTTGGGAGCTGCTCCGGCCACCACGAGCCCGACGACGAACACCGCAACCGAGATCAGGTAGACGCCCGTCGGGCCGTGCTTGTCGGCGAGCCGACCGGCGACGATCAGCGACACCATGTTGGCGAGGGTGTAGATGGCGAGGGCCACGCCGTAGAGCGAGTCCCCGCCGAGCTCATCGGTGATCGTCGGGAGCGCCGTGATGATCGCCGTCACCTCGAACGCCACGAGGGTGACGCCGAGGACCAGGCCGATCGCCAGCACGAACTGCGTCGTGTCGAGCTTGGGAGGGCGCGCGGACGCGACGTCGGACGAGGTGGTGCCGTGCTCCGGGGGCGAGGTCATGGTGGCGGTCGGCGCTCGATCAGACCGGTGAACCGGGGGCGACCAACGGCCAGGGGCGGGTGCGCTCCATGGCGAGGGCGAGGTCGAGCAACAGGGGCGCGGCGAAGTGCCGGCCGATGATCTGCAGGCCGACGGGCAGGCCGTCGAGCGGGCCGGCCGGCACCGAGACGCCCGGGTTCCCGTGCAGGTTGCACGGGAAGGTGAGCCGACCGTTGTTGCCGGCTCCGGCGTGGACACCGCCGAACTCCGCCGGCAACGGACCTTCGGCGGCGAAGGCGACGTCGGGGTTGCTGGCGGTGATCACGAGGTCGACACCGTCGACCGGGTCGAAGATCGCGGCCATGCGCTCGTTGAGCTCCATGCGTCGCCGTTCGATCTTGGCGCGCGCCTCGATGCCGTACCGCTGCGGTGCGGTCTCGAGGCCGAAGCGCATCTCGGGGGTGAGCACGTCGGCGCATCCGGGCCAGGCATCACCGAGCTCGGTCGCGATCGAGATCATCCCGCTGATGCTCCACGCCGCGCCCATCGACGGCAACGAGGTGTCGACGCCGTCGACGCGTCGCAGGCCGACCGTCGCGATGAGGTGCGTGGCGGCCTCCTCGAGCATCGACCACATCGCCGGTGAGACCACGGCGCCACCCCAGTCGGCCACGACGGCCACACGCATGCCGCGCAGGGCAGTGGCGTGCGTGCCCAGGCCGGCTTCCCAGCCCTCGACGCGGGGCAGGCTGAACTGGTCGCGCGGGTCGTGGCCGTTGCAGACGTCGAACCAGCGGGCGGTGTCGCGCACGCTGCGCGCCATGCACCCCACCGTCACCGTGTAGTTGCCGTTCTCGGCGCGTGGGCCGCGCGGGATGCGCCCGAAGGTGGACTTCAGCCCCACCAGGCCGGTGAACCCGGCCGGGATGCGGATCGAGCCGCCCCCGTCGCCACCGGTGGCGATCGTGACCAGGCCCCCGGCCACCGCTGCGGCGCTGCCGCCCGAGGAGCCTCCCGGGGTGCGGCCCTGCTGCCAGGGGTTGTGGGTGGCGCCGTTCAGCACGGTGCGGGTGACGTTCACGCCCCCGAACTCGCTCGCGGTGGTGAGCCCGGCCAGCACCGCGCCGCCCCGGTCGCGGATGCGCCGGACCTGGAACGAGGTCTGGGTGGCGGTACGGTCGGCGAACACCACACAGGCTTCGGTGTCGGGCCAGCCCTCGACCTGGTCGAGCTCCTTCACGCCGATCGGCACACCACCGAAGGGCTGGGACACGTCGGCGGCGAGCGCCGCAGCCTCCGCCTGCTCGCGTGCCAGGAACGAGAACGCGTTGAGGTCGCTGGCCTCGATCGCCGCGTAGGTGGCGCGCAGCTCCTCGATCGGGCTTCGCCGTCCGGCGCGGAACTCGTCGACGAGGGAACAGGCGTCGCCCTGCCACGGGGTGTCTGACATGGTCGCCACGCTACTGCCGCTGGGTGCGGCCACCGTGCCGTCCGCTCTCCGGGTCGGCGCATAGAGTCGAGCGGGTCATGGACAGTCGGTCGTTCCTCGGATTGCAGCAGAGCCACAACCCGTTCCGCTGGCACCTCGAGGTGACCCGCGGCATCAGCACCACCGGCAACTTCCTCTTCGGTGGATGCGGCCTGGGTGCGGCCATCTCCGCGCTCGAAGGGACCAGCGGCCGCGACGTCGTGTGGGCGACGGCCCAGTACCTGTCCTTCGCCAAGCCGGGCGAGGTGATGGACGTCGATGTGACGCTGGCCGTGGTGGGTCACCAGATGACCCAGGCCCGCGCCGTGTGCCACGTGGGCAACCGCGAGATCCTCACCGTGAACGCGGCGCTGGGCCATCGTCCGATCGATGCCTCCGGGCAGTTCGAGACGATGCCTGCAGCACCGCCACCCGACGAGTGCGAGCGGCGCGCGCACCGTCTGCCCACCGACGGCACGATCAACGACCGCCTCGAGCAGCGCCTCGCCAAGGGTCGGCCGCTCGACGAGCTCGACGGCACCCCGGGTGACGGCCAGACCCTGCTGTGGGCGCGTCTGCCGGACGTGATCGAGGGTGTCGATGCGACGGCGCTGGCCATCCTCGGCGACTTCGTGCCGATGGGGGTCGGCCAGGCGCTCGGTGTGCTCGGCGGCGGCAACAGCCTCGACAACACGCTGCGCGTCGTGCACCTCGTGCCCACCGAGTGGGTGCTGCTCGACATCCGCGTCCATGCCGTGGAGCGAGGCTTCGCCCACGGGTTGGTGCACATGTACGCCGAGGACGGCACGCTGCTCGCCACGGCGAGCCAGAGCTGCATCGTGCGCTTCTGGGACACTGGACGAACCGCTCGACACCACGACGAACCAAGGAGCCGATGACCATGGCACTCCCCGTCCGCCCCGGCATGACCGTGCCGCTGCCCGGCCCGCTGCACTCGCACCGCGAGAAGCTGGGCGAGCTTGCCGACCTCGGCTACACCGACATCTGGTCGGCCGAATCCGACGGCGCCGACGGGTTCACACCCCTCGCCCTCGCAGCGGCGTGGGAGCCGAGGCTCCGCCTCGGCACGGCGATCATCCCGGCCTACACCCGTTCGCCGGCATGCTTCGCCCAGAGCGTGGCCTCGCTCGCTGATGCGGCCCCCGGTCGGTTCGCGATCGGCATCGGGTCGAGCAGCAACGTGATCGTCGAGCGCTGGAACGGCGTCCCCTTCGTGGAGCCCTACAAGAAGGTCCGTGACGTGGTGCGCTTCCTGCGCGACGCGCTCTCCGGAGAGAAGATCGCGAAGAGCTACGACACCTTCACGATCCAGGGCTTCAAGCTCGGTGTGCGACCGGAGCAGACGCCGCCGATCCTGGTGGCGGCACTGCGCGAGGGCATGTTGCGCCTCGCTGCCCGCGAGGGTGATGGCGCGATCATCAACTGGCTGTCGCCGACCGACGTGGCGCGTGTCGCGGGCGTCGTGCGCGACGCAGCAGGCGGTGTCGACAAAGAGATCGTCGCCCGGATCTTCTGCTGCCCGAGCGAGAACACCGAGGCCGTGCGGGCTGCGGCGAAGTTCGCCGTGGCCGCCTATCTGAACGTCCCTGTGTACGCGGAGTTCCACCGCTGGCTCGGCCGTGGTGAGCAGCTGCAGCCGATGTGGGACGCCTGGCAGGCGGGCGACCGCAAGGCGGCGCTGGCGGCGATCCCCGACCAGGTGGTCGACGACCTCGTGGTGCACGGATCGCCCGAGCAGTGCCGCGCCACCATCCAGGCCTACTTCGACAACGGGGTGACGACGAGCTCGATCGCGATCTTGCCGCTCGATCCCGAGCTGAAGTACTGGGAGGCCGTGCGCGCCCTCTCACCCAGCGCCGCCTAGCTGGCGCTCAGGCGGCGCGCTGGGGCTGGCCGACCTCACGAGCAGTGTCGGTGCCGACGGCGGCCGTGCTGTCGGTGCGCTCGGCGAGCTGGCGGCGGATGCGAGCGATGTGGGCCAGGCCGAGCTCACGTGTGCGGCGGTCGAGGCGGAAGCGCACCGGTGCCGAGGACGAGGGGAGCAGGCTGAGCTGCTGGGGAGCCTCCGGCCGTGCCGTGGGCTGCGGTGTCAGGTCGGGCTGAGGGGTCATGCGGCCATGGTGCGCCAGGGGTGTGACACGGTTCGGAGCCGATCGGGCGGCGTGATCTCCCAGCCCAACCCATCCGGCGCCAGCCGCTGGGCTCCGGACAGTCATGCAGAGACCGTCGACAGGGAGCGACGGGGCGAAGGGGTGCGGTGTGACGCAACGGAGTGGGTCGGTGGTCGCGGGTGTTGCGGCAGCAGTGGTGGTCATCGCCCTCGTGGGCCTCGGCGTGCTCGCCGGTCTGCCGGCGGTGCTCGTCGGCTCGTTGCTCGTCGCCGCGACCGTGCTCGGCCTGCGCACCCTGGTGCCGACCCTCCCGGCATCGGCTGTCGCGCCGGCATCGCCGCTCGCCGTCGTCGGTGCGATCGAGCCCGAGGGCCCAGGCGTGGCCGTCTCCGATCAGTCTCCGGCGGAGTCGGTGAGCCACGAGCAGGCTCGTGCTGCGGCGACCGAGGGCGCACGCGCGTCCGACGAGGTCGCGGTCCTGCCCGAGGGCCCGATCGGGCCCGAGCACGACCCCGCGACAGGGCTGTGGAGCCGGGCTGCGCTCGAGCGTGCGCTGGCGGTGGCCGTGCGCGAGGAGTCGTGGTCGTACCCCGGTCGGGTGGTGATGTTCGTCGTGTTCGACGACTTCAACACGATCGTCGACGAGCACGGCCGTGAGGTCGGTCGTGAGGTGTTCGCGGCTGCAGCGCAGCGGTTGATGGCCTGCCTGCGCCCCGGCGACATCGCCGTGCGGCACGGCATCGACGGATTCGTCATCCTCCTCGAACGCAACGCCTCGATGTCGACCGCTCGCCCCGTGGCGGAGCGGGTCATCATGGCCATGGCCTTCCCGTTCATGGTCGGCGAGCAGTTCCTCGCCATGGGGGCCTGCGTCGGCCTCACCGTCAGCAACGGCGACCTCACACCGGACGGGCTGCTCCTGACGGGCATCGGCGCAGCCTCGATCGCGAAGCGGGCCGGTCGCGGCCACATCATCCAGGTCACCTGAGCGCGTCGGCCCCCTCTGTGGGCCACCGCACCCCCAGGACCCAACCCTCCTCGTCGAGCACCGACGGGCGAGCGTCGTCGGGGAGACCGGGATCGAACCAGGCGCCGAGCGCACCCGAGCGATCGAGGGCGGCGAGGTGCTCGCTCAGGACCAGCACTTGTGAGGCGTCCTTCACCGGATGGGGCCAAGGGGCGGGCAGTGGGCACAGGGTGGGCCACACTTCCGCGACGATCACGGCGTCGGGTGACCCGGCCGCCGGTTCGGCCACGAAGCCCGTCTCGAACGGCCACACCTGCAGCCGCCGTCCGTGGCGCCCGTCTCGGCGCAGCGACTCGATGACCGGGATGCAGGTGAGGGTCTGGCTACCCACGGCGCCGGCGCCGGCGAGCTGCCACACCGACGCAGGTCGGTGGTGCTCGTGGCGCCGCACGCGCTCGACGAGCCGGAACTCGTCGCGCACGGCGCCAGCGTCGGCGAGGTGGGGGAAGCCGGCGACCTTTCCGCGCGCCAGGTTCGGGCTCGTCGCCCTGTCCGTGGTGGTTCCCCAGAACGGCCCGGGGCCCGGGCCGATCGCCGCGTTCAGGTCGGCCGCGACGGTGAACCGATTGTTGGTGTTCGCAGGACCGTCGACCAGACGGGCGTCGACGGTCTCCCACCAGCGCCGCCAGGACGGCCGGTCACGGTCGACCGGGCCGAGCGCTGCCTGCGCCGTGCCCGCCGGGTAGCCGAGGGCCACGTCGACACCGAGGAGCACCCGCTGCCCGTCGTGGCGTTCGAGGACGTCGGCGAGCAGGTCGCGCGCTGCGGCGCGCGTCGGCGGGTTGCGCACGGTGACGGCATCGTGGGTGCGCACGGCGACCCAGATCGAGTCGCGACCGACCTTCGGGACCGACGAGGCGCTCCAGTCGACGATGACGACGACGTCGAACCGGGTCGTCCGACCGCTCACGTCGGCGGGGACGGCGCTCGATCGATGATCGCCCTCAGGTGTGGCCACGCTGCGGCGAAGCCAGGATGGAGCGGGCGGTGATGGACGACGTCGAGCGGGACCCATTCGACCGCGTCGGTCTCGAAGTTGATCGACGCCCCGAACGGTTCGTCGACGTCGACGACCACGGTCGTGTACGACCAGTCGTCGGCCGGCCGGAAGACGTACTCGCCGACCACGCGGTGCGTCGGCGGGATCTCGCCCACCTCCTCGGAGGCCTCCCTCAGGGCCGCATCGAGCGGGGACTCGCCCTCGTCGATGGCGCCGCCCGCGCACGACCAGGTGCCACCCTCGTGGGAGAAGGCCGAGCGCTGCTGCAGCATGACGCGGGCACCGTCGTCGTCGCGCAGCACGAACACCACACCCGCTGCGCCGAACACGCCCCAGCGGACGTGGCCGTCCGAGCAGCGGATGAACCCGTCACCGGACCGTCGGTACGCCATGTGGCTACCTTGGCCGCTCGGGCGTCGACTCCGCCAATCGGTGCCACACCCCCTCTCTAGGCTGGGGAGGTGGTCATCACACGTGCAGTGTCGCTCCGAGGTCATCGACCATGAGCATGCGGCTCGTCGTCGCCGAGCGTCTCGAGCTCCTCGCCGCCGAGGCGGCTGAGGTGCTGAGCGCCGTCCCGTCGGACCCGTTCGCACGCGACCTCGTGGCCGTGCCCGGCGACGGCGTGCGCACGTGGCTGGTCCACCGGCTCGCCAGGTCGCTCGGCGCATCGGCGGACGAGGTGGGCGACGGCATCGTCGCCAACGTCGAGCTGGTCTACCCCGGCTCGCTCGTGCGCAGGGCGCTCGGCCTCACCGACGAGAGCGACCCATGGGCGATCGGCCCGCTCACGTGGGTCGTCCACGACCTGTTGCACACCGAACGCCACGAGCTGGGCCTCGTCCCGGAGCTGGCCAGGGCGCGTGCGATCGCGGACCTGTTCGACCGCTACGGCCTGCATCGTGTCGAGATGGTCCACGCGTGGGAGCGGGGGCACGACCTCGGGGTCGACGGCCAGGCGCTGCCGGCCTCGGCGCGCTGGCAGCCCCGGCTCTGGCGGTTGCTCGGCGAGCGCATCGGGAGCCAGAGCCCTGCGTCGCGCACCGCGGCGCTCGTCGAGCAGGTGCGCGCAGGCATGGTTCCGGCCGATCTCCCCGAGCGCCTCGTCGTGTTCGGCGTGGCGGGCCTGCCCTCGCCGCACCTCGACGTCCTCCAGGCGCTCGCGTCCCACCGTCAGGTGCACGTGCTCGCGCCGGTGCCGAGCCTCATGTGGTGGCGCCGGCTCCACCCGGCAGCGCGCGACGCGTCCGCCCTCGCCGTGCTGCGCGCCCACGACGTCACCGCGGCGGTCATCACCCATCCGCTCAGCCGCACCTGGGCGCGTTCACCTCGTGAGGCTCACCTGGGCCTGCTGTCCGCGGCGATGGGGGCCGGGGCGACCATCGTCGAGGTCGAGGGGCCACCGCCGGCTGCCGACGGCACCCTCCTCGAGCGTCTCCAGCGAGCGATCCGCCTCGACGTCGACCCCGCGTCGCCCGACGCGCCGGCTCCGGCGCCGAGCGGGCAGTCGGACCGGTCGGTCCAGTGGCACCGCTGCCACGGCCTCGGCCGACAGGTCGAGGTGCTGCGCGACGTCGTGGTGCGGCTGCTGGCCGAGCGCGACGCGGCAGGTCAGCCCCGCCTGCATCCTCGCGACATCGTCGTGCTCTGCCCCGACGTCGCCGCCGCCGCCCCGCTCGTCGAGGCGGTCTTCGCCGGTGACGGGCCCGGTGGGTCACTGGCAGCGATCCCTGTGCGCGTCGCCGACCGTTCGCTGCGCCGTGACGTGCCGCTGTTCGATGCCGTGCTCGCCGTGCTCGACCTGCTCGACGGCCGCTTCCGTGCGGGCGACGTGCTCGGCCTGGCGCTGCACCCGCCGGTGGGCCGTCGCTTCGGGCTCACCCTCGATGCGGTCGGACGGCTCTCTGCGTGGGCCCAGGCCACCCACGTCCGCTGGGGCCTCGACGCCGAGCATCGTGGTGGGTTCGGGCTCCCGTCCACCTACACCGCCAACACCTGGCGTGCCGGGCTCGACCAACTGTTGCTCGGCGCGGCGGTCGCCGACCGCGGCGACCGCCTCGGCGCGGGAGGTGTGGTGCCCTACGGCGACCTCGAGGGCGACGATGTGATCCTGCTCGGCGCGCGCGCCGAGCTCGTCGACCTCGTCGCCGCAGCGGTCGATCGGCTCCTCGGCACCTCCGACCCGGTCGAGTGGTGTGAGGCGCTGTTGGCCACCGCCGAGTCGCTCTGCTCACTCGACGACGCCGACAGCTGGCAGTGGCAGCTGCTCGAAGCCGAGCTCGGCGCGGTGCGCGACGAGGCGCTCGCGAGCGGATCGGCGCACCTGCACCCGATCGACCCGCACGAGTTGGCAGCGCTGTTGTCCGGGCAGCTCTCCGGTCGCCCCGGTCGGCCTCGGTTCGGCACCGGGGCCGTCACCGTCTCGTCGCTCACGGCCCAGCGAGGCATCCCGTACCCGGTCGTGTGCCTGCTCGGCCTCGACGGTGAGCTCGGGGCTGCAGGGGCATCGTCGGCCGACGACCTGACGGCCCAGGCGCCGTGCGTCGGTGACCGTGACGCCCGATCGGAGGTGCGCGCCCAGTTGCTCGACGCCGTGCTGGCCGCAGGTGAGCACCTGGTGCTGTGCAGCACCGGTCGGGATCTCGCCACCAACGCCGAGGTCGCCCCATCGGTCGTGCTCGCCGAGCTCGCCGACCTCATCGATGCGACGGCGACGCCGCCCGTCGACGGCCTTCGAGCCGCTGCCGGGAGCCTGCGCGAGGCCATCTCGGTCGACCATCCGCGCCAGGCGTGGTCCGAGCCGAACTTCGTCCCGGGCCGGCTCGGCGTCGAGGGGCCGTGGAGCTTCGATGCAGGCGCGCGTGCTGCAGCCGAGCAGCGCCGTCTGCAGCACCCGCCCCCACCGCCGCTCGGGGCCCCACTCCGTGCGGCCGAGACCGACACGGTGTCACTGGCCGACCTGCGTCGGAGCCTGCGCACTCCTCTCGAGGCCCTACTGAGCGACCGGCTCGGCCTCAGCACCGAGCGAGCTGCTGGGGCCCGGGAGGAACTGGTGCCCCTGGCCGTTGCGGGCCTCGACCGGTGGAAGCTCGCCGACCAGGTGCTCGCGGCGCGGCTGGCGACGTCGCCCGATGCCGCCGACAGGGCGGCTGACGATCGTCTCGACGTGTTCCGCGCGTCGGGCGCCCTGCCACCGTTCCGCTACGGCGACGACGTCGCCCGTGCCCTCGCCGAGCAAGCGGCGGCGGTCCACCGCCTCGTCGAGGCGACGTTGTCGATGGCGGGTGTTCCTGCGGTGGCCTCCTCGGTCGAGATCGAGGTGCTCTGCGCTGGCCCCACGCTCGTGCACGGTCGGGTCGACCGTGCCCACGGCCATCTGCTCGTCGATGCATCGGTGTCGCAGATCTCCGACAAGCGCCGCCTCTCGGCGTGGCTCGACCTCCTCGCAGTCTCGGCTGTGCGTCCCGACCAACTCTGGCAGTACGTCCTCATCGGCACCACCACGACCAAGGCCGGCGTGGCGGTCGAGCAGTACGAGCTCGGCGACCCGGCTGCCGCAGCCGGGGTGCTCGAGCTGATCGTCGACCTGCACCGACGGTCGTTGCGCGACGCGATCCCGTTCTTCCCGAAGACCTCGTTGGCGTTCGTCGCGGGCTCAGCGAAGGCCGCTGCCAAGGAATGGGGCGACGGCGGCGAGTTCAGCAAGGGTGACGGCGACGATGCTGCCGTGATCGCCGCATTCGGCACGCTCCGCTTCGACGAGTTGCTGGCGCTCGAACCGCGAGACGATGAAGGCGGCCCGGCGTGGGGGAGCGGTGGACGCTTCGAACGATGGGCAGAGCGCATCGGCGGGACCTTCGTGCGGACGATGCGTCTGATCGGCCCCGCTCCGAAGGATGTCGATCGACATGATTGAGCGGGCAGCCTTCGATCTGACCGGCGCCTTGCCGGAGGGCCTGACCGTGCTCGAGGCGAGCGCCGGCACCGGCAAGACCTACGCGCTCAGCGCTCTGGCGGTGCGCTACGTGGCCGAGCTCGGAGTCCCGGTGTCATCCCTGTGCATCGTCAGCTTCACCGAGGCGGCGACGGCCGAACTGCGCGGCAGGGTCCGTCAGCGCCTCGTCGAGGTCGCGGCGGCGCTCGAGGCTGGTGACGACGATGCCGACGACGTCGTCGGGGCAGTGGCAGCAGGGGCCGACCCTGCCGAGCGCCGGGTGCGCGTCGAGCGGCTCCGGGCGGCGATCAACGACTTCGATGCGGCGACGATCGCGACGATCCACGGCTTCTGCGGTCGGGTGCTCGTGATGGGTGGTGATGCAGCGGCCGACGGCCCGATCACTCGCTCGTCGAGCGATGTCGACGAGGTCGTGAACGACCTGCTGTTGACGTGCGCCGGCCCCGGTGGCGACGAGGTCGTGCCCGGTACGCCCGGTCTGGAGCTGACCGACGCCGTGGCACCGACTCGGCTCGCGAGCGGGGTCCGGGCGAGGCTTCGCCTGCCGGACGCCGTGATGTGGCGCCCGGACGACCCTGCACCCGTGCCCGAGACGGCAGGAGCCGCGGCTCGGACAGCGGTCGACGCCGAGCGCGCCAAGGTGCGCATCTCGAGGGCCGCGGCCGACCTCGTCGAACGTGCGCATGGAATGGTCGCCGACCGACGCACACGCGCCAAGCGGCGCAGCATCGACCGCATCGTGGTCGACGCCCGCGACCTCGTCCTCCGACCGGGCTCGAGCGGTCTGGTCGCGGCGTTGCGACAGCGTTACCGGGTCGTGCTGATCGACGAGTTCCAGGACACCGACCGCGTGCAGTGGGACCTGTTCCGGCACGTCTTCGTCGGTGGCCCGGACGCGCCGGCGGTGGTGCTCGTCGGCGATCCCAAGCAGTCGATCTACCGGTTCCGCGGCGCCGAGCTCGAGGCCTACCTGGACGCTGTCGCCCATGCCGACTCCGTGCAGACGCTGCAGCGCAACTGGCGGTCGGACGCACCGGTGCTCCACGGGCTCGAGTCCCTCCTCGCCGGCGTCACCTTCGGGTCCGACGACGTCGAGTTCCAGCCGGTCGAGGCCGCTCCGGGCAGAGAGGAGTGGCGCCTCGAGACGGCGGGCTCGATCGTGGCGGCGCCGGTCGAGGTGCGGATCGTGCCGCGTCATGGTGACACGCTCACCGCCCCGACGGCGCGTCGGGCGATCATCGCCGACGTGGTGCGCACGATCGCCGGGCTGCTCGACGGTGGAGCGCGGATCACGGGCTCCGACGGCGCCTCGACGGAGGTGCGGCCGCGTGACATCGCCGTGCTCACGCGCAGCAACGCCGAGGCGAGCGCGTCGGTCGCCGCACTTGCGGCCGCCGGCATCGCGGCCGCGTCGTCGGGCGCCACGAGCGTCACCGAGACGCCGGCGTGGGACGAGTGGCGCCGTCTGCTCGTGGCGCTCGAGCGCCCCGGGTCGTCGTCGGCCGTGCGCAGCGCCGCCGTCGGGTGGTTCGGGGGCCTCACCCTCGCCGATCTCGACGCCCTCGACGACGCAGGTGTCGCCGACCTGCACGAGCGCTTCCGTTCGTGGGCCGCGCTCGTCGCGAGCCGCGGCATCCCCGCCCTGCTCGCTGCGGCCAGGGCCGCCGGGCTCCAGCGCCGCCTGCTCGCCCGCCACGGAGGTGCGCGCGACCTCACCGATATCGAGCACATCGCCGAGCTGCTGCAGGGCTCCACAGGCGGGCGGCCGACGCCGGCGGGTGCGCTGCGCCGGGTCCTCGACGAGCCGCACGCCTTCGGTGACTCCGACGACTCCGACTCGCTGACCAGCCGCCGGATCGATCGTGACGACGACGCCGTGCAGGTGCTCACCGTCCATCGCGCCAAGGGCCTCGAGTTCCCCATCGTGCTGTGCCCGTTCCTCTGGTCGGCCGGCGCTCCGCCCAAGCAGGTGGAGCACGCCGACCTCGACGGTCGACGGACGATCGCGTCGGCGTGGGTGGCCGATGCGTCGCCGAAGAGCGCCGCCGGGCTCCAGGCGGCCATCACCGCCGAGAAGCAGGGCGAGCAGCGACGCGTCACCTACGTCGCGCTCACACGCGCCCGGCACAGCTGCATCGTGTGGTGGGCTCCGCTGCTCGATCGGCACACGTCGGTGCTGGGTGACATCCTCGGCGCCGCTGCCGGCATCGGGCATCGGCCGACGGAGCTCGCCGACCTGCGGCCGATCGCCGATCGGGCGTCGGGTGCCGTCGCAGTGAGCGAGGTCGCTCCTGCGATGCGTGTCCGCCGCACCGGTGGGGTGAGTGCCGCCCCGCTCGAGGTGGCATCGACGGATCGTGTGCTCGATCCGGCCTGGCGGATCTGGTCGTTCAGCGCGATCAAGGCGGCGTCGGAGGGCCTCGAGCACGACCGACCGGTCGTGGGTGGAGCCGATGAGCCCGTGGCGTTCGGCGATGCGGCAGAGGTCGACGAGGCGCCCATCACCACGGTGCCGGGTCCGCTCGCCACGGCGCCGGGCGGCACCGAGTTCGGAACCCTCGTCCACCAGGTGCTCGAGGAGGTCGACTTCACCAGCGCGACGCTGGTCGACGCCCTCGCCGAGCGGTGCGCGCTCGCGCTGCGGCACCGTTCCCTGCGCATCGGTGCCGACGAGCTCGCGGCTGGGCTCGCTGCTGCGGTCGCTGCGCCGCTCGGCGGTCCGCTCGGGGCGACGCGCCTGGCCGACCTGGCGCCGGCGCAGCGACTCAACGAACTGGTCTTCGACCTGCCCCTCGGCAGGCTCACCTCGTCGGACATCGGCGCTGTGCTCGTCGACCACCTGCCCGCCGACGACCCCCTCCTCGGGTGGGCTCGTGCGCTCGCTGGCGGACAGGCGCAGGTCGACCTCGAAGGGATGCTCACCGGCTCCATCGACCTGGTGGCGCGCACTGCCGACGGCCGTGGGTTCTGGGTGGCCGACTACAAGACGAACCAGCTCGGCCGCGACAGCGCCTACGGCCCTGCCGATCTGGTCGTCGCCATGGAGCACCACGACTACCCGCTGCAGGCTGCGCTCTACCTGGTGGCGCTGCACCGCTTCCTGCGGTGGCGGCTGCCTGCCTACGAGCCGGATCGGCATCTGCTCGGTGCCGCCTACCTCTTCGTGCGCGGCATGGTGCCGTCGCCGCCGTCGGCCTCCTCCGTGCAGGCGCCAGGGGTGTTCTGGTGGCGGCCACCGGCGAGCGCCGTCGTCGCCCTCGACCGGTTGTTCGCGTCGGGGGTGGCGCGGTGACCGCAGTGCCCTCCCTGGTCGCGGCCTGGCGCGCCGCAGGCGTGCTCGAGGCCTCCGACGTCCAGATCGCGACCACCCTGGCCAGGTTGTGCGGCGATGAGCGGCCCGAGGTGGTGCTGGCCGCTGCGCTGGCCGCACGCGCCCCGCGCCTCGGCGACTCGTGCATCGATCTCGCCATCAGCCCGGATCTGCCACCCGACGCCGCACTCGACCTGCCTCCGGCCGAGGGCTGGTTGGACCTGCTGGCCGGAAGCCCGCTCGTGACCGGCCCTGCAGCGCCCCTGGTGCTGCGCGGCACACAGCTCGCCCTCGAGCGCTACCACAGCTACGAGGTCGACCTTGCCGAGCGCCTCGGCGCGCTGGCCGAGGCGCCGGCGGCGACGATCGAGGCCGACCTCGGCCTGCTCGACACGCTGCTCGACGGTGCCGGGTCGGAGCAGCAGCGGGCCGCGGTGCAGCGGGCTCTCGGCCATGGCCTCACCGTGCTCGCCGGAGGGCCGGGCACCGGCAAGACCACCACGGTTGCCGCGCTGGTGGCGACCCTGGCGCAGTCGTTCGGCCCGTTGCGCATCGCCCTGGCCGCACCCACCGGAAAGGCCGCGGCACGCCTCGGTGAGGCCTTCCGCGCCGCCGCGTCCCGGCTTCCGGCCGAGCTCGCCGAGCGCCTCGGGTCGCCCCCGCCATCGACGATCCACCGCCTGCTCGGCGTCGTCGGTGACTCGGCGAGCCGCTTCCGACACGGGCCGGACCGCCCGTTGCCCTACGACGTGGTCATCGTCGACGAGGCATCGATGGTCTCGCTGCCGTTGATGACCAAGCTCGTCGGTGCGCTCGCGCCGGACGCCCGGTTGGTCGTGGTCGGTGACCCGGGGCAGTTGGCCAGTGTCGATGCCGGGTCGGTGCTCGCCGACATCGTCGGTCCTGTGGTGGGCGGCACGTTCGATCCGGTGGCCGCGCCCCGGCGACGCGCGTTGGCCGACTGCATCTCGGTGCTCACCCACAGCAGGCGGTTCCCGCCGGGGTCGACCATCGACCGCTTCGCCCGGGCGATCGGCAGTGGCGATGCCATGGGCGCTCGCGCCGTGCTCGGCGAGGCCTCCCTCGCCGATCCGTCCGGTCCGTCGACGACCCTCGACTGGCATCCCGACACCGAGGAGGCGATCGCCGCCGTGCGCGCTCGGGTCGAACCGGTGGTCGTCGAGGTCGCCTCGCTCGCGGCAGCCGGTGCCGTCGACGAGGCGCTGGCGAGCAGCGACCGGGTGCGGGTGCTGTGCGCCCATCGGGTCGGGTCGATGGGCGTGTCCGGCTGGAACGAGCGGATCGAGTCGTGGCTGGTCCGCGCCGGCCATCCGGCCAGGGGGTGGTACCCGGGGCGACCGGTCATGGTGACCGCCAACGACTACCGCCTCGGGCTGTTCAACGGCGACATCGGCGTGGTCGTCCGGGTCGACGGGCGAACGATGGTGGCCTTCCCGTCCGTCGACGGGGCGCGGCTGGTGGCTCCCGCCCGGCTCGAGGCCATCGAGACCGTGCACGCCATGACGATCCACAAGAGCCAGGGCTCGGAGTTCGACGAGGTGGTGGTGGTCCTTCCCCCGGTGGGGTCGCGGCTCGCGTCGCGTGAGCTGCTCTACACCGCTGTCACACGCGCCCGCCATCGTGTGAGCCTGGTCGGCGCCGCCGAGTCGCTCGACGAGGTGGTGGCTCGGCGCACGCTGCGCGCGAGCGGGCTCGGCCACATGCTGTGGGGAGCGATGGTTGCCCCGTCGGCGCCGGTCGGCTAGACACCGCGCATGGCCATGACGACCGAGGTGCTCACGACGGCCTGCTCACTCGACTGCCCCGATGCCTGCACCTTGGCCGTCACCGGCGCCGACGGCCGGATCATCGACATCGACGCAGGAGTCGGCAACCCCCTCACGCAGGGCTGGATCTGCGCCAAGGTGAAGCGCCACGCCGAACGTGTCTACTCGCCGGACCGGGTGCTCACGCCACTGCGCCGCACCGGCCCCAAGGGGGAAGGCCGGTTCGAGCCGATCTCGTGGGACGCAGCGCTCGATCTGCTCGCCGAACGCATCCGTGATGCGATCTCGGCCGGCGGCCCAGATGCTGTCGTCGGCTTCACCTACAACTCGTCCGCGCCGGCCATCGAGCGGGCCAGCGCGACCGACGCGCTGTTGGCGGCGCTCGGTGCCACGTACGTGGAGCCGAGCATCTGCGCGGCGACGGCAGATGCGGCGTGGACGAGCGTGCTCGGCGACCTCCCGTCGGCCGATCCGGCCGATGTGGTGCACAGTGACCTCGTGGTGGTGTGGGGCGCCAACCCGACGGTGTCGAACACGCACTTCCCGCCACTGGTCCGCCAGGCGACCGAGCGAGGGGCGCGGCTCGTGGTGGTGGATCCGCGGCGCACGGCGATGGCGGTGCGCAGCGACCTCCACCTCGCGGTGCGGCCCGGCACCGATGTCGTGCTGGCCCTGGCCCTCGCGGCGCAGTGGGAGCAGACCGGGCGGATCGATCGCGACTTCGTGGCGCGCTGGGCCGACGGAGCCGATGAGCTGCTCGAAGCGGCTCGGCCGTGGACGCCCGAACGAGCCGCCGACACGTGCGGCCTCGAGGCCGGCGACATCGTCGCCCTGGCGGACTGGTGGGCCACGTCCGCGCCGGCGATGCTGCGCATCGGCTGGGGCCAGGAACGCAACTCGAACGGTGGCGCCGCCTGTCGGGCGATCCTGGCCCTGCCGGTGCTGCTCGGTCGGTTCGGCCGGCGTGGCGACGGCATCATCGGCTCCACCCGGGTCGACGATGTCGACCCGGAGCGGCGCTGGCCGGTCGTCGACGGCGCGGCGCGACGCCGGGTGCGCCTGCACGAGGTGGGCTCGTGGCTGGCACCGGGGGCCGACGACCCGTGCCGGGTGCTTCTCGTGCAGGGAGCCAACCCGGTGCTCATGTGCCCGGATCAGCGCGCGGTGATCGCGGCCTTCTCGCGAGACGATGTGTTCACCGTGGTCCACGAGCAGGTCGTCACCGACACGGCGCGCTACGCCGACCTGGTCCTACCCGCCACCACGTCGTTCGAGGTCGACGACGTCGTCACGAGCTATGGCGCGACCGTCGTGGTGCCGGTGCGGCCGGTCATCGAGCGCGTCGGCGAGAGCCGTTCGAACGACGAGCTCGGCCGGGCGCTGGCGGCGCGGCTCGGCATCGGTGCTGTCGCGGAGATGCCGTCCGGCGCGGCCGGGCTCGAGGTGGCTGCCCCCGGAGGTGCCGGGCCCCGTCTCGTCGACAACTCCGCGCTGCAGTTCGTCGACGTCGTGCCGTCCGGTGGCCGGGCCCGCCTGGCCGACCCCGTCGCCGGACCGCCCACCTACCGGCCGATCGAGTCGTCCTTCCCGCTCGCACTCATCAGCCCGGCCACCTCGAAGACGATCAACTCGATGTTCGGCGAGTTCCAGGGCCCGGAGCCCACCGTGGTGGCTCACCCTGCCGACACCACCGCGCGGGGTCTCGCCGACGGGACGACGGTCCGGGTGCACAACGAGCGCGGTGAGGTGCGTGCCCGCCTGGCGGTGTCGAGCGATGTGCGGCCCGGGGTCGTCGTGATGCCCAAGGGAACGTGGCTGCGCGACCACGCCACGCCCTGGAGCGTCAACGCGCTCACCAGCGCTGCGTCGGACACGCTCGCGGGTGGCGCCTGCTTCAACGACACCCGAGTCGAGATCTCCTCGGTCTGACCGCCCCCGCCGAGGCGGCACGCGGTCAGACCAGCGCGACGACGATCACCGAACCGATGACCGACACGAGCGCGACCAGGGCCGGGGCGACCACGGCCACCTTCGGTGGGGTCGGCTTCCAGCGCGGCGTGAGCATGAACCACCCGCAGATCGCACCGCCGACCGCCCCACCGAGATGGCCGCCGATCGAGATGCCGGGGATGGCGAAGGTGAGCACCAGGTTGAGCACCAGCGTCGTGCCGAGGCCGGTGCTGAAGATGTTGATGCCTTGGCGATGCAGGCCGATCGCCGCGGCGGCCATGAGCCCGAACACCGCGCCCGATGCACCGCCGGTGATCGCCAGACGGTTGCCGGTCAGCAGCAGCACGCCGAACGCGCCGGCGAGCAGGCTCGCGCCGTAGAGCAGGGCGAAGCGCGTCCGGCCGAGCGAGCGCTCGAGCAGTTGGCCGAGTTGGAACAGCAGCAGCATGTTGAACGCGATGTGCAGCACGCCGAAGTGGATGAAGCCGCTCGTGACGAGCCGGTACCACTCGTTGGTCTCGGCCAGCAGCAGCTTGTTGAGGCCGAGCTCGAACTGCAGGCGGCTGATGCCCCCGCGCCCGGAGAGCGAGCCGGGGTCGGCCAGGCTGATCAGGATGAACACGGCCAGGTTGGCGCCGATGAGCACGTTGGTGACCAGGGTGTGCTGCCGTGCGTTCCACGACTTCGCCTTGAAGCTCGTGTCCGGTCGGGAGGCTCGTGCGCAGTCGAGGCAGTGCGAGCCCACGGCGGCTTGCACCAGGCACTCACTGCATGCCGCGCGGCCGCACCGGGTGCAGCTCCGGCCGGCTTCGCGCCCAGGGTGGCGATAGCACGTCGGCAGCGTCGGCGCAGCTGGCGACGGCGGCGTCTGCGGGGGCAGCGGCGGCGGCGGCGGCGGCGGCAGCGACATGTGTGCAGGCTACCGATGCTCGTGCCCGGCCGGCCCGGCGCCCGCGCCAGGCTCGGGCACCGGCTCCAGTGTGAGCCCACCGCTCAGCCCACGGTCCCACCAACGGCGCAGCGCCTCCCAGGCGTAGATGCCGGTGCTGTGGCCGTCGCTCCAGTCGATCGACAGCCCCCACGCGCCGTTCAACTCGGCGTGGCGCACGGCGATCCGGGCCTCGGAGCCGCTCCGTGGCCAGGCCTGCTGCCCGCGCTCGCGCATCCCGCGGCACCCGGCGCAGGGGCACGCGGCACGCAGCCCGTCGCCGGTGAAGGCGCACTAGGAGCCGTGCTCGAACCAGCCGCGGACAGCCTCGTCGCGGTCGATCTGGATGTCGAGGGGGGTGGTGGTCGGGTCCATCGGCTCGGCGTCACCCGCAAGCGAGGGTCAACGGAGCCGATGATGTCACGTCCCTGCGCCGGGCGTGCAGTCGTCGCCGACATCCACACGCACCTCCTGCCACCGCTACAGTCCGGAGCGAGACCAGTGGGGGTGATGCAGAGGGCCGACCACACCGCTCACCGCACGACCGACCAGGGGAGTTGGACGACATGGCATGGGATTTCGCGACCGAGCCCGAGTTCCAGGAGAAGCTCGACTGGATGCGCACGTTCGTGCGCGAGGAGATCATCCCGCTCGAGACGCTCGCCCATGTGTGGCGCACGCCGGAGGGCCGGCGTCGCTTCATGGAGATCACGGCCCCGCTGAAAGAGGAGGTGAGGCGCCAGGGCCTGTGGGCCGCCCACCTGCCGCCCGACATGGGCGGGCTCGGGTTCGGCCAGGTGAAGCTCGGCCTGATGCACGAGATCCTCGGGCAGTGCGGCTACGCCCCGTCGATCTTCGGCAACAACGCACCCGACAGCGGCAACGCCGAGCTGCTCGCCGTCGGCGGCACGCCCGCCCAGCGCGAGCAGTGGATGCAGCCGCTGCTCGACGGCAAGCTGCGCAGCTGCTTCTCGATGACCGAGCCCGGCGCCGGAGCGGACCCGACGTTGCTGTCGACGGTGGCAGAGCGCGACGGCGACGAGTGGGTGATCAACGGCCACAAGTGGTTCTCGTCGAACGCGTCGATCGCCGACTTCCTGATCGTGATGGTGAAGACCGGCGACCACGAGACCCCGTACCGCAACTACTCGATGGTCATCGTGCCCACCTCGACGCCGGGTGTGAACATCCTGCGCGACGTCCCGACGATGGGGGAGCCCGACCATCGCACCGGTGAGCCGGGCGGCCACGCCGAGATCCGCTACGACAACGTGCGCGTGCCGTTCGACAACATCGTCGGCGGTGAGGCCGGCATCGGACAGGGGTTCGCCCTCGCCCAGAAGCGCCTCGGCCCGGGCCGCATCCACCACGCCATGCGCTGGCTGGGGCAGAGCCAGCGAGCCTTCGACATGCTCTGTGAGCGGGCGCTCACCCGCTACACGCACGGCTCGCTGCTCGCCGAGAAGCAGATGGTGCAGGACTGGATCGCGGAGAGCTACGCCGAGATGCAGGCCGCTCGTCTGCTCACGCTCCAAGCGGCGTGGAAGATGGACCAGCTGCACGCAGCCGGACGCCACTACAGCGATGCGCGCATCGAGATCGGGGGCATCAAGTTCTGGGGCGCGAAGGTGCTCTACAACGTGATCGACCGGGCGATCCAGATCCATGGTTCGCTCGGGTACACCACCGATCTGCCGCTCGAGTCGATGTACCGGGCGGCACGCGCCGCGCGCATCTACGACGGTCCCGACGAGGTCCACAAGGTCACCGTGGCTCGCCAGGTGCTGAAGCGCTACCGGGCGAGTGATCCGCCGCTCGAGCACCTGCCCACGCGGCGCGCCGCGGCGATCGACAAGTTCGGTGACCTGCTCGAGGGGCTCGCGCTCAGCGAGTGAGGTCGGAGGCCGTCCGGCTCGTCGAACCTCGCGGTGCGAACTGCTCGGCCCCCGTGGGCTCGCCGAGCAGGTAGCCCTGCACCATGTCGCACCCGAGCACACGCAGGCGGTGGAGCTGATCGGCAGAGGTCACCCATTCGGCGACGACCTGCATCTCGAGGGCGTGGGCGAGCTGGATGATCGCCCGCACGATGGGGTCGTCGTCGCCGGTCGCGCCGAGGTTGCGGGCCACGGTGCCGTCGAGCTTCAAGACATTGGCGCCGCACTGGCGCAGCGCGGTGAGCGACGACACGCCGACGCCGAAGTCGTCGAGGGCCAACTGCACGCCGAATCGGCGAAGGGCCTGGACGGCGCGGATCGCACCACCTTGCGTGTCATAGATGGTGGCCTCGTCGAGGTCGAGGGTGAGTTGCGACGGAGCGAGGTCCATCGAGCGCAGGAGCGACAGCACCCGCTCGACGAAGGTGTCCTCCTGCAACTGGCGTCCGGCGACGTTGATGTGCACGCTGAACGTGCGATCGACCAGGCCAGCTGCCATCCATGCCGTCGTGTCGCGGCACGCCTGGCTGAGCACCCACTCGCCGATCGGCACGATCGCGCCCGATTCGACGGCGAGGTCGAGGAACTGCGCCGGCATCAACCGGCCGCGGGTCGGGTGGTTCCAGCGCAGCAACGCCTCGGCTCCGACGGCACGGCCAGTATGGGTGGAGATGATCGGCTGGTAGGCGAGGACCAGCTCGTTGTTGGCCAGGGCCCGTTCGAGCTCGCCGGCGAGCTGGCGCTGCTCGCTGGTCTGGGTCCGCATCGCCTCGGTGTACATCTCGACCCGCGAACGGCCGCGGCGCTTGGCGGTGTACATCGCTGCGTCGGCGTGATTGAGCAGGTTGAGCGCGGCATCGCTGGCCGAGGTGCCCTCGAGCATCGCTGCCGACGCGAGGGCGAGGCCGACGCTCACCGTCAGGTCGACTTCGAAGCCGCGCACCATCAACCGGCCCGTGAGGGCGAGCCGGATCCGCTCGGCCAGATCGAGGGCGTCGTTCTCCTCGATCGTGCCGCGACAGAGCACGACGAACTCGTCCCCGCCGATCCTGGCGACGACGTCCGACGGCCGGGTGGCGTGGACGATCCGTTGGGCGACCTGGGCGAGCAGAGCGTCACCCACGTCGTGGCCGGCGTTGTCGTTGACGTCTTTCAGCTTGTCGACGTCGAGGAACAGCAGTGCGACCTGGTTCCGCGACCCACGGATCCGTTCGAGCTCGTCGGCGGTGTTGCGCAGGAGCATCACCCGGTTGGGCAAGCCCGTCAGGCCGTCGTGGGTGGCCTGGTGGAGCAGCTCGGCCTGGATGCGGTTGCGATCGGTGACGTCGCGGATGACCGCACCCCAGTACTCGATCACGCCGTGGTCGTCGCGGTGGATCACGATGTCGACATCGAGCAGCCGCTCGAGCGAGTCCGGCCCCCGAAAGGTCGTCTCTGCCGACCACTGGACCGAGGTCGAGGCGGTGAGCAGGTCGCGCGGGATCTGGTCGCGGATCGTCTGTAGCAGGGCGCGCACCGATGGGTCGCGCACGAGGTCGACCGGGTCCTCCACCCCGAACAGCTCGCGAGCGGCGGCGTTGGTGTAGACGGGTGCACCGTTGCGGTCGAGCACCAGCACGGCGTCGGAGGACGGATCGATCACCCCGCGCAACCTCGACAGCAGCGCCTGGTCGGCGATCGCGTCGGTGTCGTCGAGCGCGACGCCGGCGTAGCCGATCACCCGGTTCGCCGAGTCGCGGTGCGGGCTCGCCGAGAGGCGGACCCAGCGCAGTCGGCCGTCGCGATGCCACACCCGGAACGACAGGGCGACCACGCCCTGCTGCTCGACAGCGGTCCGCCAGGTGAGCTCTGCGCTCGCCCGGTCGGACGGGTGGGCGTTCGACCACGGCGCCGTGCGCGGCCCGGGGGCTTCACCACCGAGTGCCAGGGCGCGGAACGCTGCGTTGGCCGCCGTGAGGTGGCCATCGAGATCGGTCTGGAACACTGAGACCGGCACCGAGGCGAGCGACTGGTCGATGATGACTCCCGTCTGATCGGAATCTGCATGCGGCGAGTGCGCCGCCACGCCCTCAGGGACGACTATACGACCCGGAGACGCTCGTCGACAGGAACGCCGATCCCTCGATCGCGGCCAGCAGGACAGCCCCGTCGGCACCGTCTCCGAGCTCCGTACGCTGGGCTAACGCGTACACAGTGACCCGGTAGACGTGGGTCTGGCCAGCGGGTGGGCAGGGTCCCGAATAGGCCGTCTGGCCCATGCTGTTGACCCCGACGGAGGCGAATTCGGGCACTTCGGACTCGAGCAGGCTCGTCGCCAGCGGGTCGATGCCGGTCATCACCCAGTGCAGCGCCCCGGTCGTCTCGTCGACGAGGCTGACGGCCATCTCCTGGGTGCCGGCCGGCGCCGGCGTCCAGGCCAGCGCGGGCGACACTCCGGCGCCGTCGCAGGTGTAGTACCTGTCGATGGTCCCACCCTCCACCCACGGAGCGGTCATCTGCAGCTCGATGGGTCCGACCCCGGTGGTGATCGGCAGGGTCGGCGGCAGCGTCGGTGGGAGGGTGAGCGGGATCCCACCGTCCTCGATGGCAAGTGTGGTGGCCACCGATGTCGACACGCTGTCGTTCTGGTCGGGGCCGGCCGGTCGCAGCGTGCGGCCGTCGTCGTTGCAGGCGGCGAGGAGCACCGCGGTGGCGGCGATGGCGAGCGGGAGGCGATGGCGGCGCGCGAGCACGCGCCGATACTACGGCTGAGTGGGCCTCGGGGTGCGGCGCTCGGCGCTGCGACTCGGTAGCGTGCTCGCCGTGACGTCACCGCTGTGCCTGCTCACCGTGCACGCGCACCCCGACGACGAGGCCTCGAAGGGTGCGCCCACGCTGGCCATGTACGGCGCGCTCGGCGTGCGGACCGTCTTGGTGTGCTGCACCGGCGGCGAGGAGGGAGACCTCCAGAACCCGCACCTGCGCGAGCCCGGCCAGCCCTTCCACGGGTTGACCCCCGAGCAGGACCGGGAGTTGCTCGCCCGGCTGCGTCCGCTCGAGCTCGCCCGTTCGGCGGAGATCATCGGGTTCGACCATGTCGAGATGCTCGGCTACCGCGACTCGGGCATGCCGGACTCGCCGGCCAACGAGCATCCGGGCTGCTTCCACATGGCGCCCATCGAGGAAGCTGCGGCGCGGCTGGTGGCGGTCATCCGGCGCGAGCGTCCGCAGGTGATCATCACCTATGGCGACGACCAGAAGGGCTACCCGCATCCGGACCACCTCAAGGTGCACGAGGTCACGGTGGCGGCGTGGGACCGTGCTGCCGACCCGTCGTGGCGCCCCGAGCTCGGCCCAGCCTGGCAGCCGCTCAAGCTCTACTACTCGTCGTGGTCGAAGGCCCGGCTGATGGCCGTCCACGAGGGGATGCTCCGCCTGCGCGGCGAGTCACCGTTCGACCAGGCCTGGCTCGATCGGCCCGGTGCCGACCACCGCATCACCACCAAGGTCGACATCGGCGCCTACCTCTGGGCGCGCAGTGGGGCGCTGAAGGCGCACGCCACCCAGGTCGATCCGACCGAGGCGTGGTGGTTCGGGCTCGACGACCACGAGCTCGCCGAGGTCTACCCCTACGAGGATTGGATCCTCGCCCGCTCGCTGGTCGGCATGCCGCTCGACGGTGAGGTCGAGATCGACCTCTTCACCGGCGTGCCCGGCACCACCTGGGACCTGGCCCGGCAGGGTGCGGTGCAGTGATGACGGCGTCCGCCTCCGTCCAGTACCGCGTCGTGTTCGGCAAGCAGGACGAAGCCGTCGAGGGCCCCGATGACGCCGACGTCGTCATCACCGTCGCCGCCAGCGACGCCTTGCTCGATCCGTCGGTGGCGTTCATGCAGGGCAAGCTCAAGGCGTCCGGCTCGACGGGGGCGCTGTTCGACGTCCTGCGCAGCGGGGTCGCTGCGGCCGCGATCAGCCGGCTCGCATCGCGTCCCTGAGCTCGCGGTAGCCGATCAGCACGGCGCCGCTGCCGTCGATCGCCGTGCGCAGCTCGTCGGAGGTCATCAGTGCGAGGTCGTCGATCCAGTCCTGCGCGTGCGGGGTGAGCGCACGCAGCTCGGGGGTGTCGGCCGCGGGCTGCACGTGGACCTCGGTGACGCCTGGTCGGAGGTCGGCCAGCGCGTGGAGCACCCGGTCCCGGCTGCCGGGCCTCCAGTCGTGGTCGAAGTGGTCGGGGAACAGCACCCCTTCGTCGCGGGCGAGCTGGCGGAACGGGAACCCGGCCTGCTCGGTGCTGATCGTCGACGGCAAGCGGATCGGCAGACGGAAGTCGACGGCGAGCTCGAGGTAGACGTCGAAGAACTCGGGTCGCAGCGTGATGGCGCTCAGATGCGGTGCCAGGTGGGTGACGTCGAGGCCCCAGGCCATCGCCCGCTCCACCTGGGCGCGGCACTCGCGCAGGACCTCGGCCGGGTCGGCGTGCTCCCAGAGGTCGTCGAGGTCCCGGGGGAAGCCACCCTCACCGGAGAGCAGCGACGGCGCATGGGTGATGGGGCCGTACCGGTACTCGTCGTGCTCACAGTTGAGCGTGAGGTGCACCCCGATGTCGTCGCCCGGTCGTGCGCCGGCCACCGCGTGCCGAGCCCAGGGTGCGGGCACCATCAGGGACGTGCAGGTGGCCAGGCCGTCGTGGAGCGCTGCGTACACGCCGAGGTTGGCGGCGTGGCACGAGCCGAGGTCGTCGCAGGAGACGATCAGGACGCGAGTGTCGGCGGGGTGCCCGAGTCGTTCCACGAGCGACGTCATCACGGCCCACGTTACCCCGGGCAGGCTCCCCACAGGCCGAGGTTGGCGCGCTCGGCGGCACGCGCCGCGTCCACGAAGTCGTCGCGGAAGGTCGTGTTCGGCCGGATGCTCAGCACGGTCGCGTGGCCGGTGGCGACCAGATCGAGGTTGACGAACAAGCCGTCGCTCGCCCGGTAGACGTAGCCGAGGAGGCGACCGAAGTCGTCGCGGGCCTCGACGTCGCGCTCGATCCGGACGGGCGCGCCCTTGGGCAGCAGTGAGGTGGTGCGGGCCGTTGCCTCCGGGCCATAACACTCGACCGGGACGTTCTGCTTCTTCGTCTCCGGCGTGTCGATCCCGATGAGTCGGACGGTCTCCTCGCGTCCGTCGAAGGCCGCGATGACGGTGTCGCCGTCGATCACGTAGACGATCGACGCGTTGGCCTCGACAGGTCCCGTCGGCTGCAGTGGCTCATCCGTGCACGATGCGATGCCGATGCCGATGCCGATGGCGAGCAGCGGGGCGAGGAGGGTCGGGACGCGGCGCCCCCCGGAGTGGAGACCCCCGGGGTGCGGCGGCAGGTGTCGATTCGTCGCGTACGGGCTCGCCAGCGGCTCAGAGCCGCTCGATGATCGTGCCCGTGCCGAGGCCTCCGCCGCAGCACATCGACACGAGGCCGTAGCGGCCGCCGCTGCGCTCGAGCTCGTAGAGCGCCTTGGTCATGAGGAACGCCCCGGTGCCGCCGAGCGGGTGGCCGAGCGCGATCGCCCCACCGTTCGGGTTGGTCTTGGCGGGGTCGGCGCCGACTTCCTTCTGCCAGGCGAGCACCACCGAGGCGAAGGCCTCGTTGATCTCGAACACGTCGATGTCGTCGATCGACATCCCGGTGCGGGCGAGCATCTTCTGCGTGGCGTCGATCGGGCCGGTGAGCATGAGCACCGGGTCGACGCCGACGAGGCAGGTGTCGACGATGCGCGCCCGGGGGCGCAGGCCGAGCTCGGCGGCCCGCTCCTCGGTCATGAGGAGCACGGCTGCAGCGCCGTCGCTGATCTGGCTCGAGTTGCCCGCGGTGTGGACGCCGTTCTCGCGTGCCACCGGCTTGAGCGTGGCGAGCTTCTCGAGTGACGTCTCGCGGATGCCCTCGTCGCGGCTGATCGTGCGGGTGTTGCCGGTGGGCTTGCCCTCGGCGTCGACCTCGGGGGACTCCACGGTCACGAACTGGCCGTCGAAGCGGCCCTCGGCCCAGGCCTGGGCGGCGCGCTGCTGGCTCGACAGGCCGAAGGCGTCGGTGTCGTCGCGGGTGATGCCCCAGTGGTCGGCGATGCGCTCGGCGCCTTCGAACTGGCTCGTCATCTCGTACTGCTCGAAGTAGGTGCGGGGGATGGGCACTCCGAGGCCGAGGTTCTTGTTGCCGTTGCTGCCGATCGGGATACGGCTCATCACTTCCACGCCGCAGGCGATGGCCACGTCGACCACGCCGCTGCCGACGAGCGCAGTAGCCAGGTTGGTGGCCTGCTGGCTGCTGCCGCACTGGGGGGCGACCGGGGTGGCGGCGACGCTGAGCGGCAGCCCTGCGGCCAGCCACGCGGGGCGGGTGAGGTGGAAGGCCTGCTCGCCGACCTGGCTGACACATCCGCCGACCACCTGGCCGACCGCTGCGGGGTCGATGCCGGAGCGGTCGATGATGGCCTTCTGCACGGTGCCGAGCACCTCGGCGGGATGGAGGGTGGACAGGCCGCCACCACGCTTGCCGATGGGCGTGCGGACTGCGTCGACGATCACGATGTTGGTCATGGGCTGATCCTATGGTGGGGCCTGTGTCGAACTTCAGTCCTGCTCACCAGCCGTCCAGCGAGCTCAGCAGCCACCGCTACGTCCACGTCATCGGCACGTCGGTGTTCGGCAGCGACCGCATCGAGATCGAGGGTGCGGGTGTGCACTTCCTCGGTGCGCACGGGGTCGAGGCGGTGTGGGCCGTCGACGTTCCGCACGGCGAGGACCCGTCGTACGGTGCGGCGCTCGACCTCTACTCGTACTTCGGGCGTTCGACCGAGGTGGAGTGGGCGATCGCCGGGCGGGCCGTGCAGATCGCCGAGTGGGCGCGGACCCATCGGTTCTGTGGTCGCTGCGCGACTCCCACGGAGCAGTCGATGTCGGACCGTTCGATGCGCTGCCCGGCGTGCGGTCTGGTCGCCTACCCGCGCCTCGCCCCGGCGA
>DAINND010000001.1:0-16575 GCA_036736065.1 Ilumatobacteraceae bacterium | reverse complement strand
TCGATGCGCTGCCCGGCGTGCGGTCTGGTCGCCTACCCGCGCCTCGCCCCGGCGATGATCACCCTCGTCACCCGCGGCGACGAGGCGCTGTTGGCCCGGGGCGTGCAGTTCCGGGCGCCGATGTACAGCTGCCTGGCCGGCTTCGTCGAACCGGGCGAGTCGCTCGAGCAGGCCGTGGTGCGCGAGGTGCGCGAGGAGGTGGGCGTCGAGGTCGGCAACGTCTCGTACCAGGCGAGCCAACCGTGGCCGTTCCCGCACAGCCTGATGATCGGCTTCCGCGCCGAGTGGACCGGGGGCGACATCGTGATCGACCCGACCGAGATCGTCGACGCCCAGTGGTTCCGGCGCGACGAGCTGCCGCCGATCCCGCCACGGATCTCGATCGCCCGCCGGTTGATCGACGACTGGGTCGCCGAGGCCTGACCGGGGTGTGTCGACCGCTCAGGCTCGCGGGGCGAGCTTGTCGGCGAACCAGTCGAGGATGATCTCGGCGCGCTGCACCCGGTGGACCGGTGACCCGCTGCGGCTCAGCTCGTGGCCCTCACCGGGGAACCGGTAGAAGACGACCTCTTTGCCGCGCAGGCGCAGGGCGACGAAGAGCTCCTCGGCCTGGTTGATCGGGCAGCGCAGGTCGTTCTCGCTGTGGATGAGCAGCATCGGCACGTCGATGTCGTCGACCCAGCGCACGGGGGAGAACCTGAGATACGCCTCGGGGTCGTCGAGGTGGTTGGGGCCGACCTCGGTGCGGAAGATCGTGGCCAGGTCGCTCGACCACTCCTCGCTGATCATGTTGTTGACCGCCCGTTCGCTGCAGATCGCCCGGAAGCGCTCGCCGTGGCGGGCCGCGAGCCACGTGGCCATGAAGCCGCCGTAGCTGCCGCCGAGCATGCCCACACGATCGGGGTCGGCCCAGGGCTTGGTGGCCAACACGTGGTCGAGCACGGCGAGCACGTCGTCGACGTCGACGGTGCCCCATCCGGTGCCGGGCGCCACGGGGTGGCGGGGGCCCAGGATGGCCTGCCCCCACGACTGCTCGCGCCCGGACGACCCACGTGGGTTGCACATCACGACGACGAAGCCGGCGGCGGCCTGCATCTGGGCCTCGTCGAACATGGTCTCGCCGTACTGGGTGTGCGGTCCGCCGTGGACGTTGAGCAGCACCGGGTAGCGCTGCTCGGGGTCGAACCCGTGCGGGGTCATCACCCAGGCGTCGACGTGCGAGGTGCCATCGGTGGTCGGCACCCGCAGCCGCTCCCACGGGCGTGGCGCGACCGCCTCCCGGAAGCGGTCGCCGAAGTCGGTGAGCGCAGCGAGCTCGCCGTCGCGCAGCACCATGATGTCGCTGACCGCATCGACCCGACCGACGGCCAGGGCGATGGTGCCACCCGCGGCGTCGATCCCCTTGACCGTGATGGGGCCGTCGGTGAGCCGCTCGGGCGCGCTGGCGTCGAGGTGGACGCGCCACAGGTGGGTCTCGCCGGCGTCCTCCGCAGTGGCGAGCATCGTGGTGGCGGTCTCCCAGATCGGGGCGACGCTGCCGGCGGTGGTCTGGAACGTCCGGTCGAGCCCCCGCGAGATCCAACGGTGGGGGCCACCGTCGACGGGCACGACGGCGATGTGCTCGTTCTGCTGCGAGGTGCTCGGGTCGTCGTGGCCGATGAAGGCGACGAGCGATCCGTCGGGCGAGACCGCCGGCTGACCGTATGAGCCGGTCTGTGCCGTCAGCGCCGTGATGGTGCCGTCGAGGCCGATGCGGTAGACGTCCGTCGCGAGATCGGTGTCCCAGCTGTCGTGGCGCTCGGCGGTCACGACGAGGGCCTGTGAGTCGGGCGTCCAGTCGATGTCGTAGTGCTGGAAGTCGCCCGGCGTGAGGTTGTGCGGGTCCTCGGACCCGTCGGCTCGCACCACGTAGACGTGGCTCGGACGATCGGCGATCCACCCCTCGTCGTCGAGCCGGGAGAAGAACCGTTCGATCCGGCGCGGCGCCTGCCAGCTCTCGTCCTTGGCGCTGTAGCGCTCGTGGCGGGTCCGGCTGGCGAACGCGAGCCGTGTGCCGTCCGGGCTGTAGCACAACCCCGAGATGCCGTCGGGCATCGACGCCACGGTGCGCGCCTCGCCCGGCACCGAGATCGGCATCACGTGCAGCGTCGTGCGCTCTTTGTCCTCGGCGCGTGCGGAGGTGAACGCGAGGCTCGATCCGTCGGGGCTCCACACGGGCTGTGTGTCGCGCTCGCCGACGGTGATCGGGTGCGGCGCGCTCGAGCCGTCCGCTGTGGCCAGCCAGATCTGTGAACTGCCCCGGTTGTGCTCGAGGTCGGGGCGGGAGACGACGAACGCGATCAGCGAACCGTCCGGTGAGACCGCCGGCGCCGAGGCCTGCAACGTCGATCCGATGATCCGCTCGGCGATCTCCCGACTCCCCACGGGCGGCACGGTACACCTGCGTAGGGTCATCACCCACGCCTGGCTCGACATGTGCCGAGCCAGGACTGCGATGCGTCGACGCCGGGTGGTCGAGCAACGCCGACCGTGGCCGAATCGGCCTGTTCGGGGGTGTCCGACGGCCCGCTGCGCTGTGGCAGCATCGGGGGATGGACACCTCCGCGCACCTCCTCGCGCTCGGCCGCGAGGGAGCAGCGTTCGCGGCCGCTTGCGCCGACGCCGACCTCTCCCAGGGCGTCCCCTCATGCCCGGACTTCTCGCTCGCCGATCTCGTGTGGCACCTCACTCGGGTCCACGACCTGTTCCGGTCCGTGGTGCGCCACAGGGCGACCGACCTCACGCAGTACCAGCGCCCGGAGCGGCCCGGGACCGAGCAACTCCTCGCCACCTATCGGGCAGGCCTCACGGCGTTGACCGATGAGCTCACCGTCGCCGATCCGTCGGCCGAGGTGTGGACCTTCACCGACGACCACTCGGTCCGGTTCGTGGTGAGGCGCCTCGCGCACGAGACGGCCATCCACCGTTGGGACGCCGAGTCCGCGGTCGGCGCCGTCGCTGTCCTCGACGCCGAGCTGGCCAGCGATGGGATCGACGAGTTCTTCACCCACTTCGCCCGCAGGGGTGGCGACGGGGCAGCGCCCATCGGGGGCTCGGTCCACGTGCATTGCACCGACGTCCCGGGCGAGTGGACCTTCTACCCGGGTGTCGACGAGTCGGGCGCTCCGACGTTCGAGCTCGTGCGCGAGCACGCCAAGGGCGATTGCGCGCTGCGCGGCGCTGCGGGTGACTTGCTGCTCGCGATGTGGCGGCGCATCCCGATCGATCGCCTCGACGTGGTCGGCGATGCGTCGGTGGCGGCGAGGTTCCTCGCCTATCCGCGCCTCAGCTAGCCGTCACTCGGCGAGCCCGACGGGCTGTCCGTCGATGATCTGGTCGAGGTACTCCGACAGGCCGTAGCCGACCTTGCCCTCGTAGGGGCCGGAGTCGACGGTCCACTTCGTCATGCCCTCGCTGATGCGGGTCATCAACCAGTTGCCGTCGGGGTCCTGGCGGCGGTTGCGCAGCGGGATGAGGTCCATCACCTCACCGCGGAAGGTCCACTCCCGGCCCGAGCGCGACGAGCGCAGCACCCCGGTGATGCGATCGTGGTAGGCCTCGTCACTGCGCGTCTCGGTGGTGATCGACACGTCGTCGCAGTAGTGCATCTGGCCCTGCTCCCACACGAACCCACCGCGGGTGCCGGGGCCGTCCTTCTTGGCCACGCGGCTGGCCATGAAGCCGAAGTCGCGATCGACGTTGGCGGTGAGCCAGCGGTAGTACCACGGTGCCTGCCAGTAGCGCGGGCCCCACGAGTGGTCGCGCAGGCCGTGGCCGTCGATCTGCCACTCGCGGTCGCCGACGCGGATGGTGCCGGTCGCCTGGACGAGCTGCTCGTAGTGCCCCTTCGCGAACTCCTCGCCGGGCGCCTCGTGCGGGGTGTCGGGCTCGCCGCCGAACATGCTCGGCCGGCCCTGGCCGGTGAAGGTGATGTGCACCTCGCACTCCGCCCAGGGGTTCTCCGTGAAGGCCTTCTTCGGGTCGGCCATCTGCTCGGGTTCGTCGAGCAGCACCACCTTGCCGGTGTAGTCGATGCGCAGCTCCTCGAACGGGGTCACCATCGTCCAGGTGAGGCCACCGGCGTCGAGCGCGTCGTTCGAGCTGATCGGCGGTCGCTTGTAGACGAACGCCACGCTGCGCCGCTCGGCTCCTTCGGCCGGTGGCAGGTACAGGCACACCGTCATCTCGGCATAGCCCTCGTTGGCACGGTTGCCCATGCGGAACCAGCCGCCGACCTGCTGGTCGGGGTCGAAGCAGTTGATGTACATGCTCTCGTTGAAGTTGGGCTCCGGGCCCAGTTCGTGCATGTACTCATCGGACGGATCGAGGCGAACTCCCATGCACTCGACAGTACCGATCTGTGCGGTGCCGCCTGTCACCGAAGGCGCGAACGGGCTGTCCCGGTGGTGTCAGCGGGCGCCGAACCCGCCGCCGCCGCCACCGCCGCTGCTGCCGCCCCCGGAGAAGCCACCGCCGGACCCGGAGCTGTTGGGCATCGCCGCCTGTGCCACTGCGGCCCCTTGCACCCCGAGTTGGTCGAAGCCGTCGAAGTGGTGGGCCGCGCCGAGGTACCAGAGCCCGAAGTTGGGGTCGGACATCACCTGGGGCAGCCGTGCGGCGAGGCAGCGCACCAGTTCGGCCGACACGCCGAACGCGACGGCGAACACGAGGAACCGCTCCCACAGGATGAGGTGACCGCTCGGTGCCTCGGACAGCCGCGAGAAGTCCTCGAGGTACTTCTTGAGGCCCTTGGCCTTGGCGGCTGCCTCGGCGCCGGCCTGCGAGCGGTTGCGCAGCACCGTGGCGCCGAGCCCGAACAACCCGCCGGCAGCCCCGACGCCGAACCAGCCGACGCCGTTGTCGAGCACGGTGGCGACACCGAGCGAGACGCCGGCCACCGCAGCACAGAGCAGGGCGAGCGGAACGAAGTGTCGGCCCTCGGTGGCGTCGTAGCCCCGCGCGCCGTAGAGCCGCTTCACGTCGGCCACCATCGTGTCGATCATGCCCTTGGCCGTCGACCGGTTGGCCTTGGCCCAGTCGGAGAGCTCGGTCGAGTCGGCGTCGTTGCGGCCACGGAAGATCATCTCGAGCAGGTCGCGCTCGAACGGCTCGAGGTCGTCGGTGGGCCTGCCCATCCACTCGAAGTGGTGCACGGTGCGGTCCGGGCCGAGTCGCTGCTCGCGCTCGGCGCGGATGCGCAGGAAGCCGCGCTGCGCGAGGTCGGTGAGGGTGCCCGCGATCATCGGGCCCACCGGCACGCTGCCGCGGGCGAGCGTGGCGATGGCGACGGCTGGAGGGTCGTCGAGTGGCTCGCGCCAGTACTCGCCGAGCACCTCACGGCTCGTCGGCTCGCGGCCGCCCTTGAACCAGATCCAGCCGGTGCCGATCGCTCCGACGAGCATGGTGATCGGGGTGAGGATCCATCCGAGGCGGCGCCGGTCCTCGGCGCGCTCGATCTCACCGATGAGCCGGCGCTCTTCTTCGAGGATGCCGGGCAGCAGCTCTTCGGTGCCGCGGATGGTGAACGCCGAGGCCGGCACCGCCGCACGGATCTCGACGAACTGCCCTGGCGAGACGTCGTCGACCGACGCGTCGATGCGGCTCGTCTCCACCGCGATGCGCCCGTTCGTCGGGCCGTGGGCCCAGCCGCGCAGCACCGTGGCGTCGGTGTCCGGGCTCTCCGGGGTGGCCGGGGGAACGGTCCCGGCGAAGCGCACGGCGATGTCCACCGAGCCGATCCCCGGGTGCTCGGTGCCGAGGAACATCCAGTTGAGGTCGCCCACGTCACGGCCCACGGTGATCGCCTCGGCGACGCGGTAGGTGAAGGTGATCTCGACCGTGCGGTCCGACGTCGGCTCGCGCAGCACCGCCTCCCACTGGCCGCTGATCGAGTCGCTCGGCGCAACCACGTCGAGCGGACCGCTCGCGTCGCTGGCCGCCAGGTCGCCGATCCGGTCGAGGTCGCGTTCGAACGAGCGGATGACGACGCTGAACGGGCCTCCTCCGAAGCGGTAGGTGACCTGCTCGGTCACCTGCATGGCGCCATCGGCAGCGACGAACGCCTCGGTGTCGAGCGACTCGATCGCGAAGCTCTTGTCCTCGGCTGCTGTGACCGGGCCGGCGAGCGCGCCCACGACACCGCCGAGCACGGTCAGGCCGATCACGGCCGACAGGATCCGCATCGACCGGGTCACCACAGCGCCAACTGCTCCCAGGTGATGGCGACCTCGCTCACCGGACGCCACTGCTGCCGGCCACGCGGCCCCGGCCGGCGGACCTCGACGGCATCGGGTCGCAGGTTGCGCGCCGAGCCGTCGGGGTCGTAGAGCAGGATGCTGCCATCAGGTGCGACGCCGGTCACCTTGCCCACGACCCAGCGCCCACGCCCCTGTCGCCGGAAGCGACCGGGCTCACCGGCGCGCAGCCCGAGCGCAGCGAGGGTGGCGGCATCGGTCATGCCGGTCAGCCACCGGTCATCCGGGCCTGGAGCCTGCGCATGCCGCCCAGCCAGCGGTCGTAGTCGCCCGTCTTGCGCTGCAGGTAGGTGAGCACTTCGGGGTGCGGAAGGATCAGGAACTGCTCGGCGTCGATGGCGGCGAGCACGACCTCGGCCACCTCGGCGGGCTCGAGCACCTTCCCGGACGCGCGGACGACGTCGGTCGCGGCGCTGCCGGGGAAGTCGCCACCGTTGAGCATGCTGGTGTTGACGCCCTGGGGGCACAGGCAGCTCACGCGTACACCGCGGTCGCCGTAGGTGATGCTCAGCCACTCGGCGAACGCCACGGCTGCGTGCTTGGTCATGGAGTACGGGGCAGATCCGATCTGGCTGAGCAGCCCGGCGGCCGACGCGGTCGAGCAGAAGTAGCCCTCGCCGCGAGCCACCCAACCCGGGACCAGATGCTTGGCCGCCCACCGGTGCGCGTGGGTGTTGACCGCGAAGGCGCGGTCCCACATGTCCTCGGGCGTGTCGAGGTCGGCGCCGCCACCGATGCCGGCGTTGGCGAAGAACAGATCGATCGGGCCGAAGGCAGCCTCTGCGGTGTCGATGAGGGCGACGTTGCCGGCCTCGGTGCCCACGTCCGCCGCGACGGCGATCGCCGATCCGTGTCGGTCGGCCTCGAGCGCGGCGGCCGTCCGCCCGGCGCCGTCACCGTCGAGGTCGGCCACCACGACCCTGGCGCCCCTCCGGTGGAACGCTGCTGCGAGCGCCGCGCCGATCCCACCGGCTGCGCCGGTCACCACCACATGTCGTCCGTCGAGATCCACGGGTCGATGCTATGCGTCACAGGTGCACGCCGACGCTCCACCGATACGATCCTCGACACCTCGCCGGATCGGGTACGGTCCGGGGTGGATCAACCGTCCGATCGCTGCCGACCGAGCCCGACCTCGAAGGAGTTCCGATGACCGACACCCACGACGCCGTCATCTCCGAGGCGCTCACGGTGATCGACCGCGCGCTGTCGCAGATGATGCAGCGTGAGCTGGTGTCGTCCGGTGAGGTCACTGACGTGTTGCTCGACGTGCGGTCGTTGCTCACCGCACCGGCCACCGCCGCGTCCGGTCGCGACTGACCGACCGCGGCGCCGCCGGTCGATCACTCGGCAGTGAGGTCGCGGAATGCGCGCACCAGGCAGCGCTGGAGCAGCTCCGGCTCGGTGACTGCGGCGCTGTCGATGTTGACGCCCATGTCGAGGCTGTGGTTGTAGGACAGCAGCGTGAGGTTGAACGCGACGCCACCGAGCGGGCCGACCGGGTAGTTCTCGACGATCTGTGCCCCGGCCAGGTAGAGCGGGAACGGCGCGGCCTTCACGTTCGACGTCGCGAAGTCGACCGTCTGGGCCTGCTGGCGCGCGAGCCGGGTGACCACCGACGTGGGCAGGGCAGCTGCGATCGACGAGATCGTGTCGAGCGACGCAGTGGCCGACGACGACTTGGCGTCCGCCGCGGCCTGCTGGATCCGACGGAAGCGCTCGGCGATGGGCATGTCGCCCGTGGGCACCGCGATCCGGGCGAGCGTGAAGGCGTTGGCGCCCGACGACTCGGTCCGGTTGCTGATCGCCATGCTGGCGCGCAGGGTTTCGGTGGGATGGCCGAGGGCGCGGTGGTACCGGCCTGCAGCCTCCGCTGCGGCGGTCAGGAACGCAGTGTTGAGCGTGCCACCGAGACGTTTGGCCGCCTCGCGGGTCGGAGCGAACGGGGCGCGGAGCACTTCGATGCGCCGGTGCAGGGAACGCTCGGTCCACAGCGGGGAGTGGGCCTGCTCGAGGTCGCCGAGTTGGCTCATCACACCACGGATGGTGTCCGCCGCGGCGTTGGAGGCGTCGGGGATGCCCGTCGGGTCGGCCAACAGGTCGCGCACCTGGCGCAGCAGGCCGATCGGCAGCCGCAGCCCGCCGGCGAGCAGGTCGCGCAACAGCTCGTGGGGCTGGGGGGCTGTCGTCGACGCAGCTGCCGCGACCCGTTCGGTGAGCGACGGGTCGAGCGGTGGCGGCTCGGGGGCATCGCGCTCGAGGTCGAGGAACTGCAGGCTCAGCTGCAGCCCCCCTTCACCGTCCACGATCGTGTGGTGCAGCTTCTGGATCAGCGCCGACTTGCCGCCGCGCAGGCCGTCGATCACGACGAACTGCCACAGCGGACGGGTCCGGTCGAACGGGTCGGCAGTGACGAGGGTCGCGTAGTCGAGCAGCTGGCGCAAGGAGCCGGGCCGAGGCAGGGAGATGTGCCGGACGTGGTAGCGCAGGTCGAAGTCCGGGTCTTCGACCCACACCGGGTTCGACAGGTTCACGGGTGCGGGCTGCACGCGCTGGCGGAGCCGGTCGAACAGGAAGGTCGCCCGCTCGAGTCGGCGCATCAGCCGATCGACGTCGGGCTTGCGGTCGAGCACGGTGACGTTGGCGAAGGTGCTCGACAGGTGGGGATCCTTGTCGAGACGCCACATCAGGCTCTCGGCATCGCTCATCCGGCGGTCCAACACGGGTAGCTCGGCCATGGGCCCGAGGCTACTGCGGACGATCAGGTGAGCGGTCCGGCGAGACCGGTGATGAGGACCAGCTGCCCGAGCAGCAGGCCGACCAGCATCCCACCCACGACGTCGGAGGGGTGGTGGATGCGCACGACGGCGCGGCTCAGCGCGACCACCCCCGCCATGGCGAACCACAGCGGCGCCCAGGCCCAACCTGCCCATGCGGTGAGCAAGGTGGCGGCGAAGCAGGCGGCCGAGGCATGCCCACTCGGGAAGCTCGACGTCCGCGGCCGGCGCACCTGGAGGCGCTCGTCGCCGGTCTCGGTCGGCCGGGCGCGCCGGAACAGGCGCTTGATGCCCTGGTTGACGATCAGGCTCTCCAAGCCGATGAGGGCGCTGAACCAGAGCGACGCGCTGAGGTCGCGTCGCAGCAGGCCGACGATCAGGCCCGTGATGTGCCAGATCACGCTGAAGTCGCCGACCGTGCTGGCGCCGCGGAAGAGGTGGTCGAGCCCCGGTCGGCCGCGCACGCGCTCGAGCGCAGCGTCGACGGACGCGTCGAACGACTGGACGCGCGCGACGATGCCGGTGCTCATCGCGGTGTGCCGAGGCCGAACGCCACGGGCGCTTCGACGGCAGCCCTCTCCGGGTCGCCCCCGAACTCCGGGCACCAGCGTTGGAACGAGCACGATCTGCACAGCGGGCCCGGGCGCGGGCGGAAGTCGCCGGTGGTGCAGGCGCGGGCCACGGCGTTCCACACCGCCGTCGCCCGGGTGGTGACGAAGCGGGTCGACTCCGCCGACGGGGTGGCGGTGATGACCTCGCCCGTGCGCAGGTACATCAGGCGGACTGCGGCGGGGCGCCTGCCGAGCACGGACTCGCACAGGAAGGCGTAGAGGTGGACCGCACCCATCTTCGACTGCTCGTACTGGCGGCCCGGAGGACGACCGGTCTTGTAGTCGGTGATGACGAGCTCGTCGCGATGGTCGATCTCGAGACGGTCGATGATGCCGCGCACGGTGAGCTCGCCGAGCGCGGCCTCGAGGCGCAGCTCGAGGCCGATGTCGCGCACCTCCTGGGGGTTCTCCATGCGCAGGTAGTTGTCGACCAGTGAGCGGCTGTCGGTGAAGAAGGCCTCACCCGCGGCCGGCTCGAGGTCGAGCAGGGTGAAGTCCGGATGTGCCTCGTACTCGGCGCGGGCCCGGGCGAAGGCGTGCTCGACCATCTCGGAGGTGCGCGCCGCGGGCGGTGCGGTGAACAGCAGTTCGAGCACACGGTGCACGAACGAGCCCTTCGTGGAGTGCACGGCGGGAGGCTCGGGGATGCGCTCGATGCTCGCGAAGCGGAATGCGAGGGGGCAGCTGGTGAACGACTCGACCCGGCTCGGCGAGAGGCTGGTGGGCACGGGATAGGTCACAGCACGCAGTCTACGAAGGGGGTGCGCGACGGCCGGGCGATGCCCGGCACACCCACGCCCTGCCTGCCGACGGGGATCAGTGGTCGGCCAGGAAGTCGCCGACCAGGTCGGCGACCAGGTCGGGATGGGTCATCGGCCCGAAGTGGTCGAGGTCGGGACGCTCCAGGTAGCCGCCGTTCGCCAACAGCTCGGCGACCGGTCGCGCGATCATCGAGGGCTGGAGCTCCTCGGGGCGGCCGCTGATGACGAGCACCGGGGTCCGGATCTCGCCGAGATGGTCCCAGGTGTGGTGGCCGCCGCCGGTGTCGAAGGTGGCCGCTTCGATCTCCGGCCGGCACTTGAGGTGCACCTCGCCGGCGTCGCCCTGCCGGAAGCCGTGGTGCACGTAGGCCTCGAGCGCCGCAGGTGTGAACGAGCCGAGCGGTGGCTTGGCCGCGTAGTTCTCGATCGCCGCGGCATAGCTCGGGAAGCTCGCCCGCCGCCGCCGAGCGCCCGCCGACAACGGTGATGGCGTGCCGTCGGGTCGGATGCCCGACGGGGGGAACACGATCGGCTCGTAGACCACCAGGGCGCGGAACAGCCCGGGGTTGCGGAGGGCGGCCATCAGCAAGCAGGCGCCCCCCATCGAGTGGCCGAAGGCGACGATCGGCGGGTCGAGCGCGGCAGCCATCGCCTCGGCGTCGTCGCCGTAGCGGTTCCAGTCGACGTCGGAGTCGGGATGCAGGGTGTCGCCGTGGCCGCGGTAGTCGAAGGCGATGCAGTGGTACCGCGCGGCGAGCGCCGCGGCGAAGGGGATGTAGCAGCGGCCGTGGAACCCCGTGGCGTGGCTCACGAGCAGCGTCGGACCCGTGCCTGCGAGGTCATGGACAGCGATCTCGACACCACCTGACGACATGACGCGCATGTCGCCATCCTTGCGGCTCGAAGGCGCCCGAGGCGAATGCGGGCGACGGTCGACCGGCAGGCTGCCGGGCTCAGCTCTCGGCCAGCTCGCGGGCGCGGGCCCTGCGCTTCTTGCGGCGTCGCCACCAGAAGGCGAACGACCGGTCGAGCACCACGCCGAGCACCAGCGACACGAGGATCATCCAGCGCACGGTGGTGGTCCAGTCCCAGAAGAGGAAGTGGAACTGCGTGGTCTCGCCGTTGCCGAGGAAGAAGAACAACCCGACCAGCGCGAGCAGGCCGAACACGATGATCGCGGGGCTCATGCTCGACCGCTGGGCCGGCGCCGGTGCGGCGGCGCGCCGTGGCGCTTCGAAGCTCGAGTCGTCAGGCTGCAGCGTCATCGAAACCTCTCTCGGCCAGAACCGGCCGCGATCGTACTACTTGGGCTCGCGAGGCAGGCCGAGCAGCCGCTCGCCGATGATGTTGCGCTGCACCTGGCTCGTCCCTCCGGCGATGCGTCCACCGGGTGCGGCGAGCATGCCGAAGGCGTCCGCTCCCTCGAGCAGGGCATCGGCGCCGGCGAGGTCGCCACGCAGCATCGACACGTCGAACATCATCTCGGTGATGCCGAGCTTCATGAGCGAGGCGGCGGTCGAGGCGCTCGGTCCCTGTCGCTGGGCCATCGCCTTGTAGGCCGTGCCCGTGCCGAGCAGCTTCGTGAGGCGCTCGCGCTCGACGGGGCCGAGGTCGCGGCCCTCGGCGCGCCGCGACATCGACTCGAGGCGCCGCTCCAGACCGATCACGCTGGTGCCGATGTGACCGCGCTCGCTGGTGAGCACCGCCATACCGACGCCCCAGCCGCCGTGGAGCGGGCCGAGCAGGTGCTCGGCGGGGAGGTGGACATCGGTGAAGAAGACCTCGTCGAACTCCGCTTCGCCGGTCATCTGGCGCAGCGGCCGGATCTCGATGCCGGGCAGGTCCATCGGGCACAGGAAGAACGAGATGCCATCGTGCTTGCGGGCGTCGGGGTCGGTGCGCGCCATGAGGATGCCCCAGTCGCTGTAGCGGCCGCCGCTGCACCACACCTTCTGCCCGTTGACGACGAAGTCGTCGCCATCGCGCTCAGCGCGCGTGGACAGACCACCGAGGTCACTCCCTGCACCCGGCTCGCTGAAGAGCTGGCACCACAGTCGCTCGGCGCGCAGGGTGGGCCCGAGGTGCTCGCGCTGCTGCTCAGGAGTGCCGACGCGCAGAACAGCGCCCCCGGTCAGGACCAGACCGACCATGTTGAACACCGATGGCACGCCGGCGATGGCCGCTTCGAGCACCCAGGCTGAGTTGTGCTCGGGGGTGAGCCCGCGCCCACCGTGCTCGACGGGCCAGTGGATGCCCGCGAACCCGGCCGCGTGGACGCGGCGGTGCCATGCGACCGCCGCGTCCACGAGGTCCGGTGGGCAGATCGCGCCGTAGTCGCGCGGGGCGTGCTGCCGATTGGCGGACAGCCACTCGCGGGCCTGGAACTGGAACTCGTCGACGGAGGGTTGGGCCACGGCGCGACCCTACCGAGTGGCCGAGCGTGGCGAGGAGCCGTGGCTCAGGCGGAGAGCTGCGCTGGAAGGCTCGTCAGCAATTGGTCGAAGCGCACGCCGCACACGCCGTCGGCCTCACGCACGACGGTCGCGTAGGTCGTGTCGCCCGCACGCCCTCCGAGCAGCACCACCTCGACCTGCCGGCGCACACCCCAGGTCCGGCCGCTGAACGACATGCCCGACCGGGAGATGTCGACCGGTGTCACCAGTGTCCAGCGCTCGTCGCCGATGGCGCGCACCCCGACCATCGCCGGGGGAACCTCGTGCCTGGTCTCGATGCGCCGCTCGAACCGGTAGCCGCGGTCGATCGTCAGGAATGGGGCGTTCGTCGTGCGGTCTCGTTCGAGCACGCCCTCGAGCCGCCACGAGGAGCGGTCGACCGCCAGGGTGACCGAGGCCTGGCCGGCCGGCGAGGTGCCGTCGTCGAGGATGGCCAGCACCCGACCTTCGTCGTGCTGGGCCATCACCTCTCGACTACGTCCTCCGACCGTGAGTGTCACCTGGCGAGGGTGGTCGAACAGCCGCGCCACATCCTCGATGGAGACCCCAATGCCGACCCGTGCGTTCGCCATGGATCGCACCGTACGGCGCTGCCCCCGGCCTGCCAAGGACCGTGGCCCAATCCTGAGCAGACCTTGACAGTGTCGATACGAGTCGCGTCGGATCGACCACGGCGAGCGCGGATCGGCGGGCAGGCGGATCGTCCCGCAGGCGGATCGTCCGGCAGGCGGTGTGGACGGTCCGCGAGGTCAGCGGAACGCGTTGATGAACATCGCCGTCTCCTCGCCGAGGTTCGACGGCACGCCGTACCCGCTCTGGTCGGTGATCGTGGACCAGTTGTCGCGCACGTCCTCGAGCGTGAGGCCGGCCTTGGTGAAGCCCTGCGTCTCGGCGATGAAGACGTGGGCGACGCGCCCGCCGCCCACGCTGAGCACCTGCCCGCTGACCGGGCAGTCCTCGTGGGCGAGGAAGGCGACCGCAGGGGAGACCAGACCCGGGTCGAGGCGGTCGCCGCGGCCGCCCATCAGGTTCTCGGTCATGCGCGTGAGGGCGAGGGGGGCGATGGCGTTGGCCTTGATGTTGTACTTCGCGCCCTCGACGGCCAGGACGCGAGTGAACCCGACGAGGCCCATCTTCGCGGCGCCGTAGTTCGTCTGGCCGAAGTTGCCGAAGATGCCGGCGGCCGACGAGGTGGAGATGATCCGGCCGTAGCCCTTCTCGCGCATGATCGTCCAGGCCGGCTGGGTGACGTGGAAGGCGCCCTTCAGGTGCACGTCGAACACCGGGTTCATCAGGTCGGGCTCCATGTTGTGGAACGCCTTGTCGCGCAGGATGCCGGCGTTGTTGATGACGATGTCGATCCGGCCGAAGGCGTCGATCGCGGTCTGGACGATCTCGCGGCCACCCTCGGGAGTGGCCACGCTCGACGTGTTGGCGACAGCTTCGCCACCGAGCGCCTTGATCTCGTCGACGCCCCGCTCGGCTGCACCCTTGTCACTGCCGGTGCCGTCGCTCGCTCCACCGAGGTCGTTGATCACCACGAGCGCCCCGCGTGAGGCGAGCAGCAGCGCGTGCTGCCTGCCGAGGCCGCCGCCTGCACCTGTGATGATCGCTACCTTGCCGTCGAATCCGAGATCAGTCATGGGGGCGAGGCTACCGAGTCGCCCTGCGTCGGCGCCTGTCGAACTCGGGCCGGTGGGCGGCCGCAGGTCGACACGGCCCACTGCTGGAGATGAGCACGTGTCGAACTCGGGCCGGTGGGCGGCCGCAGGTCGACACGGCCGTGGTCGGTGACCGTGTCAGTCGTTGGCGTGGAGCGCCTCGTTGAGCCCGCCCCAGCCGCCCGACCGGGCGACGAGCTCGACCGCACCGGTCTGGCTGTTGCGGCGGAACAGGGCGTTCGACGTGCCGCTCAACTGCCGGGCCTTCACGACGCTGCCGTCGGGCAGGCGGACCAGCGTGCCGGCCGTGACGTAGAGCCCGGCTTCGACGATGCAGTCGTCGCCCAGGCTGATGCCGAGGCCCGACTCGGCGCCGAGCAGGCAGCGCTGGCCGATGGTGACGCGCTCGGTGCCACCACCCGACAGGGTTCCCATGATCGACGCCCCGCCACCGATGTCGCTGCCGTCCCCGACGATCACACCCTGGCTGATCCGGCCCTCGACCATCGAGGTGCCGAGTGTGCCGGCGTTGAAGTTGCAGAACCCCTCGTGCATGACCGTCGTTCCCGGGGCGAGATGGGCGCCGAGGCGCACACGATCGGCATCGGCGATGCGCACACCGGAGGGGATGACGTAGTCGGTCATGCGTGGGAACTTGTCGAGGCCGTGCACCAGCAGGTGCTCGCCGCGCCCGAGCAGGCGCAGGCGCAGGTCGTCGACCTGGTCCGGTTGCACCGGGCCGAGGTTGGTCCAGGCGTTGTTCGGCAGTGCGGCGAAGATGCCGTCGAGGTTGATCGAGCGCGGCAGCACCAGTCGGTTCGAGAGCAGGTGCAGCCGCAGGTAGGCGGCACTCGTCGACGTCGGTTCGTCGTCGGTCTCGATCGTCATGAGCACCCTCTCGCGTCGGTAGCCGCGCACGTCGAGGTCGGCGTCGACGACGGGCAGCACCTCGTGCCATGGCCGATCGGGCAGCTCGCCCAGGCCCACATGGGGGAACCAGGTGTCGAGCACGGCGCCCGATGCGGTGACGGTGGCGAGGCCGGCGCCCCAGGCTGCGGTCATGAGTGGAGGTCCTTTCGTCAGAGCACTTCGGGTCGCAGGGTGGGGAAGAGGATGACCTCCTTGATGGAGGTGACTCCGGCGAGGAGCATCGCCACACGGTCCATCCCGATCCCGAGGCCGCCGGTCGGCGGCATCCCGTACTCGAGGGCGCGCAGATAGTCCTCGTCGATGCCGGCGGCCTCGTCGTCACCGGCGTCCTTGGCGCGCTGCTCGTCCTCGAAGCGGGCTCGCTGCTCGACCGGGTCGTTGAGCTCGCTGTAGCCGTTGGCGTACTCGCGTGCGCCGATGAACAGCTCGAACCGCTCGGTGAGGTACGGGTCGTGACGGTCGGTGCGGGCCAGGGGAGAGATCTCGACGGGGTGGCCGGTCACGAAGGTCGGGCGGATGAGCGACTGCTCGGCGGTCGACTCGAAGATCTCCTCGATGATCTTCCCCGACCCCCATCGCGGCAGCACGGGCACCCCGTACTCGGCCGCCAGCTTGCGCAGGTGCTCGACGGGCTGCGACGGGTGGACCTCCACCCCGGTGGCCTCGTGCACCAGGTCGATCATGCGCGCTCGGCGCCACGGCTCGGCGAGGTCGACCTCCTCGACGACGCCGCCCGGCCCGTGCACGGTCACCACCGATGAGCCGGTCGCCTCGATCGCCGCAGTGGTGATGAGCCGTTCGGTGATGTCGATCATCTCCGTGTGGTCGGCGAAGGCCTGGTAGAGCTCCATCATCGTGAACTCGGGGTTGTGGCGGGTGCTGATGCCCTCGTTGCGGAACACCCTGCCGAGCTCGTACACCCGCTCCATGCCGCCAACGATGAGCCGCTTCAGGTGCAGCTCGAGGGCGATGCGCAGGAACATCGTCATGTCGAGGGTGTTGTGGTGGGTGACGAACGGGCGCGCGTGGGCGCCGCCGGCTTCGACGTGGAGCACCGGTGTCTCGACTTCGCTGACGCCCTGCTCGTGG